>JAIDQW010000493.1 GCA_029062075.1 Paramuribaculum sp. | reverse complement strand
CCCCCGGCACACTGTAACACCAGGCTATGACACCTCCGAGGCCTGACTGACTGACGTACTGACCGAGGCACACGAGATAGCTTCCCCACACGGCAAACTGCAGGAAGTTAAGTATTGAGAGTCGTATAACGGTTGCAGACATGATATATGATTGGTTGGTATTGGTTATTGGTTGTTGCGTTTTCTCTTAAGAATCTCCGACACTTTTGCAGCTTCTTCGTACTGCTCTTCACTTATGAGCTTTTCGAGAGTGCGTTCAAGCTCTTCTATCGCATAGTTTTCAAGCTTGGGCTCGCGGTCAACCGGTGGAATGTCCTCGGTGTCACTTTCACCCTCTTCATCCTCGTCGTCGGGGTGTACCTCCATCACAAATCCGGTTTCGGTGAGAATTTCGCGTGTAGTATATATAGGTGTCCCGGTGCGCATTGCAATAGCTATGGCATCAGATGTGCGTGAATCAATCTCAACCTGCCGCTCTCCGTCCGAAAAAGTGAGCTCGGAGGAGAATACTCCGTCCTCAAATTTATAGATGAACACCTCTTTGAGTTTTACTCCGAAAGCATGGGCAAAGCTGACAAAAAGGTCATGCGTCATAGGGCGCGGCGGTGTGATGCTCTCCATCCTGATAGCAATTGACTGCGCTTCAGCGGCTCCTATAACCACCGGGATGCGATATGGTCCATCTACCTGAGCCAGAATCAGGGCGTATGCTCCGGTTTGAATCTGGCTGTATGATATTCCAAGCACTTTAAGTCTAACTCTGTCGGTTGCCATATTGAAGTTATATCATGAGTATATTATAATAAGGTGTCAATGTTTATGCCGGTGATTATTCCCGATCCGAAACAGAGCTTTGCGTCACGGTCATAAATCACTCCGTACTGTCCCGGGGCTATGCCTTGAACCTTAGTGTCACTCTCCAAAAGATACTCTCCCTGAGAAAGACGGGTAAGGCTGCCTGTGAGAAATTCGGGTGAGTGGCGGTTTTTGAAAGTTACGGGTATATGGTCGCAGTTCTCTTTCCACGGGTCGGTGGTAATCCAGTGCATATCTTCGAGATGCAGCCTGTTTCCGTACTGCTTCTCGGTGTCGTAGCCTCGTGACACATAGATTACGTTGTCGTGGATATTTTTCTTCACCACAAACCATGGTCCTCCGCTAAGTCCGAGTCCTTTGCGCTGACCGATAGTGTGAAACCAATAACCTTTGTGCTCTCCAAGCTTCCTGCCGGTTTCAATCTCTACGATCGCACCTTTTTTTTCTCCGAGGTGACGGCGCAGAAAATCGTTATAGTTTATCTTACCGAGGAAACATATTCCCTGGCTGTCCCGGCGGAAAGCATTGGGCAGTTTGAGTGCCATCGCTGTTTCGCGTACGCTGCTCTTGGGCATATCGCCGATGGGAAACATAAGGTGGCTAAGCTGAGGATATGTGATTCTTGCAAGAAAGTCGGTCTGGTCTTTCACCGGGTCCGGGGCTGTTGCAAGATAAAGCAGCCCGTCTTTTTCGGTTATATTGGCGTAGTGTCCT
>JAIDQW010000492.1 GCA_029062075.1 Paramuribaculum sp. | reverse complement strand
GAATAGAGCATCTGACTACGGATCAGAAGGTTACAGGTTTGAATCCTGTAGGAGTCACAAAGAGGTTCAGCATCTTCTGAATCTCTTTTTTTATTCCCCAACTCTACCCCCACCCTTAAAATCCCCTAAATCCCTTAACTTCCTTAAAGCCCCTAAAAATCCACTCCACCTCCCTTAAAGCCATTAAAGACCCTAATGACCTTAAAGACCTTATCCCCCCGCTCCGGTTAAATTGCAAATAATTTCATAAAACCACCTCATTTTTTTTGATATTTTAATGATTTCACATATCTTTGCAACGTATATATATTTCAAATATAAATAACATTTTAATAATTATACCGGAATGAAGAAACTCATTGCCATTTTCGGACTTGCGCTTTCGGCGATTGTGCTGTCCAACACTCTGTTTGCTGAAAAGAGAGTTATCTCAAAGACAATTGATCAGTACCATACTGCCGCCTCTAATAATATCACAAAAGACACTGCAAGAGTGAAGTGGTATTTTATTATAGATACAGACAGTTTGACCGCGACACTCACTTATCCGCATGATACCGAAGATATAACTGAAGAATTTAATCCAGATAGTGTATATACATTAACAAAATTAGATAATTTCCCCGGCTGGGAAGGCACATGGAATCAAAATATGTATAATTGCTGGAGTCCGGTTATAGATAATTACTATCATAACAACAAATATAGCATCGCTACATTCTATACCGCTATACAAATACCTGATTCAGTTGAAATTGCACCTAACATAAAATATCCGGTAACCGAAATAGGTGACAATGCTTTCAACGGAAGTGCAATCCAGTATATTGATGTTCCCAAAACTGTAAAAAAAATCGGCGACTATGCATTTGCCAATAGTAAAATTATAGGACAATGCGAAGCATCTCCATATCAGGTAATACCGGATGCGGTTAAAAACATAGGACGTGGTATTTTCCAAAATTGCAAAGCACTTACCCGCATTGAATTTGGTGACGGAGTTACTGTTATTCCCGAAAATACTTTTGATGGATGTTTTGTTACAGACCCCAATTCACCAAAATTTGTTAAAACCCTCGATATTCGTTTCGGCATCAATCTTGATACCATTAAATGTGAAATCAAGGCACCTAAATTAGAGAATAATGATGACTACAAAGAAGATGACAACAAATTAATGCCTAAAGTAAGAGTAGCTTTTTCTTCTACGAAAGTTCCCGAAGTTGATACAGCCAAGTTTGTTCCCAATCAAGTTTGGATTCCGGCAGGAGAAGAAATTGAAAAAGCATACAAAACCACTTATGATCATCTGCAGGATTCTGTTTTCTATACCTACTATATTTCTCCGGAAAAAGACACCTATACTATCTATTCAGATCAGTGGTTAAAACTAAACTTTACACAGAAGAGCTATTTCAAAAATCCAAATGCTGTATATAACTATATTTACTACTACCCGGCTGGTGGCGGAATCAACTTCAGCGTTAATGCACTTACCGGAAGAGGTGCCAATAAAGTCAGATTCCGTATGCTATTTGACAATCTCAACGCTATAGATCAGGCTAACGAGGTATATCAAATTATTAAGCAGGACATAGCCACATCATATTCATATATTAAATATAAATATGTGGGTAAATATAATGTAACCCTTAGAAGTCTTGACTTCACAAGAGCTGAGGCAAATGTAAGTATTAACGTCATACCCGGTGTATCTGCCACTAAAATAAATCTTAAAGGAGTTACTAAAATGGTTGTTGGTGATTCAGGAGAGATAGAACATCTTGCTGTTAACAATAACAGCGAGGTATCTACTGTTCAGGATGTAAAATGGACTTCTTCAAATGACTCTATTGCAATAGTTGATGAGAACGGTATAGTCACTGCTCTCTCGCCCGGTGTGGTTACCATAACAGCTTCAAGTCTTGATAAATATTGTCCCAATGCTAAAGGTACGCTCAAAATAACGGTTACTGAGCCTGAACAGGAAACTCAAGCCACTCCACAGGCTAATGCTATTGCTATAGATAGTAAGATTAATGTATCAACTAATGGCACAGAACTGACTATTCGCTCAAATTCTCCGCTTGGAAAAGTGGATATCTACAGTCTTGACGGACGGTTGGTTAAGAGCCTGAATTCCAGCATAAATGTAGAAACAGTGAGCCTCCCCTCTAACGGTATATACATAGTTAAAACATCGACTCAGACTATTAAAATCAACCTTTAATATTGATAACCTTTTAACTTAGGGATATGGTAAAGACTTTACCATATCCCTACTATTAATTAATAAATATAACACATCTTCAGAACATACCACACAATAATTTTTCTATCTCCTTGTTCAATTATTATGTTTTTAAGGCTAATAATTATATTACTATCTATATTTGCAACTATTTTACCTGTACATGCCCAGGGAGAAACATTCACTGACGGAGATTTTAGATTCAGAACCCTGACCGACAGTGAATGCGAAGTTATAGGCGGTGAGTCCAATTTATTTTCGCAACATCTTACTATCCCATCAGTTGCGACATATAATGGGAAATATTATACTGTTACGGCTATTGGAAATGCTGCTTTTAAAGAATTCGATGAAAAAATGTGTTATACATGGGAAGCATTGGATGAATGGCATGGGTATGTTTCTTATGATTATAAATACGCCGGGGAACTAACGATTCCTTCAACCGTAATCTCTATCGGAGACTCGGCATTCTTTGCTTGTAGAGCCTTGCGTGGAGATCTAATTATCCCTAACTCAGTAAAATCTATTGGAAAATATGCGTTCGCTAATACAGGTGGAAGACCTTTTATCAACGCCGTACTATATATGAGTCCATTTAGTAGGATCTCACTTCCGGAATCTCTGACCAAGATAGAAGAAGGAGCATTTGATACAGCTAATTTTTCCGGCGACCTGATAATTCCTAATTCTGTAGTATCAATTGGTGACTACGCTTTTAGATATAATGATAATTCAACGGGGTTGAAGCTTAATGATTCATTAAAAACAATAGGAAAATATTCTTTTCATCGGTGTGGTTTTACGGGATCGCTTATTATTCCCGAATCAGTAACAAGCATAGGGAGGTATGCTTTTTCTTACTGTCGAGGTTTTACAGGTAAACTAACAATTCCAAACTCAGTTACGACCATAGGTGACGGCGCTTTCTATAACTGCAACATGTTGGAGGGGCTGACTCTTGGAAACTCTATTAATTATATAGGAGAATTTGCATTTTCCGACTGCGGGAAATTAAAGGGTGACTTAAATCTTCCTAATTCGCTCACTTATATTGGCGATTGCGCCTTTTCCACACTTACCAATCTCGGAGATGGATTTGACGGTATTTTAACAATGAGCAACTCTATAACATACATTGGAGAATCCGCGTTCGGTGGTTGTCGCAATCTTAAAGGTGAACTGAATTTTGGAAATTCACTAAAGACCATATCAAAAAATGCTTTTTTCGATTGCGGGAATCTTACCGGAGAGCTTATAATCCCAGAGTCGGTCACTTATATTGGAGAAGGCGCATTTATGCGATGTTCAAAATTGACCGGAATAGTCAATATACCTTCATCAATCACAAAATTACCGGAATCGTTATTTGAAGATTGTTCAGGGTTGTCAGGGTTTATAGGTGATCAGGTGACTGAGATTGGAAATGGAGCCTTTGAAGGATGCTCCGGATTCGGAAATGCGGGTCCATTGATTATTCATGAATCTATTACACATATTGGTGATTATGCCTTTTCTGGATGTCGATATAAAGGTGACCTTATAATACCTGAATCAGTAACCTATATTGGTTCAAATGCATTCGCAAACAATAACTTCACTGGTGAGTTGGTAGTACCGTATTCCGTGAAGTTTATTGGAGATGGAGCTTTTAAATCTATACCATTTACAAAAATCACACTCAATCAATCAGCACCGGCTATCTTTGCCGCTACTTTCAAACAATGCAATTCTTTGGAAACAGTAATTTTAGGTGATTCAATTAAGAGTTTGGGAAATTGGACTCAAACAGATCCACACGAAAACTTTCCCGGTGGAGTTTTTGAGAGTTGCGTTAATTTAAAAAATATAGTTTTAGGAAAAAATATTAAAACTATTGGGACATCAACATTCAGAAACTGCCCCGGCTTAACCGGCAATCTTGTACTTCCACAATCACTTGTCACCATTGGAGACAACGCATTCAAAGACTGCACAGGCTTGACCGGTGAGCTAATTTTCCCACCTTCTTTAGAAGAAATTGGAACGGAGGCATTCACAAACTGCCCCGGGTTGACCGGATCACCGGGTTTATTAAATTCAGTTCAGAAATTACAAACAAGAGCCTTTTACAATTGTCCAAATATCATAACAGGGCAATTAACACTACCGGAATCGCTGACCTACATAGGTGATTATGCGTTTGACGGATGTGGAATAACTGGTGTGACCCTTAATAAAACAATACAATATCTCGGACGCAATCCTTTTGACTCTTTTAAATTCTCCGGTATTCTGTCGCTCCCTGCATCATTAAAAACTATGGTAGCTACGTTTGCCGATTCACCCGGCATTACTGAGGTTGTTTTTGAACCTAATTCACAGATTGAATCTATGGGATCCGCTTTCAGAAATTGCACAGGACTCACCAAGTTCACCATGAACGGATCGGTCAATCCGTTCAGCTTGTATAAAACGTTCAACAACTGCACAAATCTCAATTATGTAAAATTAGGTGGTACCCTGCGCCGTATAGATAACGGATTACAATATTACGAAAAAAAAGAGAGTACATTCTATGGCTGCGACAATATTAGGAACATTGTGTTTGAAGACGGCAATGAGCCGCTGAAACTGGATCCGGATATTTTCGCCAACTGCTCCATAGACAGCCTCTATCTCGGTCGCACGATTGATTCTTCCTCCCAGCCTTTCCAAAACAAGAGCACCATCAAATCACTCACTTTAGGCGGCTCGGTAAATACCGTCAATGACGGGGATTTCGCCGGATGCACCGGGCTCAAAAGCCTCATACTCGAACCTAACGGCTACCGGCTCCCTATAACATTGGGCTCCA
>JAIDQW010000491.1 GCA_029062075.1 Paramuribaculum sp. | reverse complement strand
CAATCAGCTCCTTCTCCCTTATCAAAAACGATATCCGCCCCCTGCGGCATTGTCACAGGATAAACAGCCCTGAAATCGTAAGTGAATCCTGCCAACCAATACCGCTGCGGCTCATAGGTCCAGGCATCAGCAGCGCGGGTAACCACAGTCCCGTCAAACAGGTCGAAAAAACCGTTTCTTGTGGGATCATAATAGAGCCCGAAGACTTTGATTCCGGTGCCTTCCCGCTCAAACACAGATGATGCAGCCTCGGCTCTTGAAGCCGATTCAGCTGCGGCAAAGTCGAGCGGAACTCCGGTCTCCTCCGGCAGCGGGGAATCACCGGCGGCTCCGGAGCATGCCCACAGTGTCAAGAGGCTCCAAAGGGCTACCGCTCCGGTAAAAAAAATATTTTTCCGCACCAGACGCATCAGATAAATCAATTAAAAGACTGGTCAAATACAAAGTTTCCTGTAGATCCGCTAACAATCCATCCATCTTCTGAGGCACCGGCTTCAGGATCGATAGAAGCGGTGAAACGGATAGGATCCATGCCTGTTGCGCTACCGTTGAGTGTAATGACATTGTTCACGCTGTAGCCTTTCTGCCAGTCAGGACGCCAGGTTGCGGTGATGTGGCTACCCATAACGTCTTTCAACTGACCGTTAGAGTCCGGTGCCTGCATATCGAAGTCAAATTCGATAATGACATTTGCCTCGCGGTAGCTGTAAGGAATCATGAATACGGCATCTGTGGTAGCTACATCCCTCTGTGCCTTACCGTTGACCGGTTTCTGAATCACGCCACCGTTGGGCAGAGTGAGCGGCAATTCAGGCGAAGAACCTGTGGCAGCTATTCTCGCATGTGCTGTCCACTCGCGCGTGGAGCCAAGAAAATTTGCTGAGTTATAATAGTTTACAATCTTGACGTTTGAAATCTTGACAGTGTAATTGTCGCCCGGAATCTCGCTCTTGAAAGAGAAGCGCAGACGGGTGAGTATGTGCTTGAAAGAGAATGCCACCGGCTCGGAAACAGTTCCTTCCACATGAGCGGGGCGCGACTGATTGAGAGCATAAGCATACACAAGGTCGTGCGAGCAGTGGTCCGGTGTCACTGTGAAATCAACGAGATTAAGGTATCGTCCGTTAAGGCTCGCGTGTCCGCTCAAAGACACGGCGAGGGCTGAGTTTTCGCAACTGTAAGCATAGAAATCGTATGAGCCCTGTGGGTTCCAGTAGCGGTCGTTAGAATATGTCCACGCCCCGTTGGCGCTTTTAGTCACTCTGTCGCCCATGAACACCTGCACCGGCTGAGAGGATGTTCCAACTGTGTAGGTTCCATACACAAAGAAGTTGGAGAAATTGGAATTATCCATAGCACGGCTATTCTTGTTCATGTTGGTGTTGAATCCGATTTTGGTTTTATCGCTTTTCTTCACATCATCAATCACATCGGTGCTCGAACAACCGGCGAGAGCTGAAACACAAGCAGCAAACAGTAGGCTTTTAATAAATTTCATATATAGCTTATTTTATTTTTTCAACGTATTTCAATATCGGGCAATTCAACATCGGTCCATTCTCCCCAATCATCAATCGAGACATCAAAACCGGAATCTACCTGACTGTCATCATCAATAAGATATAATCCCTTCACCACAATAACACCTCCACGGGGTTGCTTACGCACCTGGGCGGTGATATCGTGCTCAAAAGTAGTAATCTTTCCATTGGAGCATAGCACCTCAAGATTAAGCTTGAAATCGAGGTTCGGGTCAACCACATTTCCGTCGCGGTAGTGTTCTCCGGAAAATGACGGTACTCCGAAGGTTGTCACTTTGGCAATGAATCCCCATGAGCGTTGCTCGCAATCAAAAAGCACGGTAGCTCTGTCTGAGGTGGTTGAACCGTCCTTAAGGCGTACCTTTTCCGCCATACCGGCAATAGCGCCTCTGGCAAGCCGGGCAAACTCCAGACCTTCGTCAAACTCATACCGTATTATATAGGTATATACCAGCGGTCGTAGAACCGCAGTGATAGTGGTGTCCCTGTGCGGGTCTGCCCCCTGCATGTCTGTGAGATAGGCACCGTATAAAACATCGGGCGGACTGACAGTCCTTTCTCCGGAGTGAAGTGGAGTGAGTGTTGATCGTGAGCGGGTTGTGGTGGTAGCAGTCATCTCCGCAACCGTGGCGTTATCATCCACAACCACATATTCAGTGTCGTTGTTGTAAAGCAGTATGTCACATTTGCCGGATCTAAGTCCTGCGATACCTCCTTTATGGTCAAGGAAAAAGAGACTTGACTCGCCGGACTCCTGAGAATAAGCGTGCATGCTTATTGTTTCCGGCAATCCGGGGCAATATGAGTTATATTCGCCATGTGTGTCAGAGTCCCAGTTCTGCGAATGATTCATACCATAGTCCCGCTCCCACACCTGCTCGTATGAAAGTTCTATGGCTGTGTTGCGGAAATGGTCGTAACAAAGATCTTCTCTGCAGGATGTCAGCGCAAATAGGCCGGTAGCAAAGAGAATATATGATTTCAGAATTTTCATTTTCCAGATCTTCCCTTCCTGGAGCTGCCCCACGGATGCCATACAATGGCAAACCTGATTTTCAGCGGTCCGAAATATCCGGTCGTTTTTTCACGGCTATACACATTATGACCGTCAACCGGCTCATAATCCTTGTATCTCAGATTCATATAACCCACTCCGAGTCCGGCTTCAAAAGCCACCTGAGAGGAGATGGGATGCGACAGCCCGAAGCTCACTCCGCCGAAAACACCGTGACCTCTGTGACCGGTGCCACCGTTCTCAAGATCATACCAGGTGTAGCCGGGAAAAGCACCCACATAATATCCTTTTAATGGAGTAGCCGAGGGGAACCACCATCTCACTTCAGGTGACACAACGGCAATCTCCATGGATTTGTCCTTTTTCTTATTCTTCCACCATGCCATGTCATACTCCTGTGCGGCGCTCCAGTTGTTATGGAAACGGTACTCCACCTCATTAGAGGGGACGGTGCCGAATTCATAG
>JAIDQW010000490.1 GCA_029062075.1 Paramuribaculum sp. | reverse complement strand
CGGTTTACACAACCACCACAAACCCGCTGGTTGCTACCGGTGACGGAATCGCTATGGTGTATAGAGCCAAAGGAACCGTGAAGGATATGGAGTTCATTCAGTTTCATCCAACAGCACTGTATCATCCGGGCGACCGCCCTTCGTTTCTAATCACCGAGGCTATGCGAGGCTACGGGGCTGTGCTCCGCAATATGCGTGGCGAGGAGTTCATGCACAAATATGATCCGCGCCTTTCGCTTGCTCCGCGCGACATTGTGGCACGTGCTATTGACAGCGAGATGAAGCTGCACGGCGATGACCATGTGTTTCTTGACGTGACACATAAGGATCCCGAAGAGACAAAACGCCATTTCCCGAACATCTACGCAAAATGCCTCTCGCTCGGCATAGATATTACCAAAGACTATATACCTGTTGCGCCGGCGGCACACTATCTGTGCGGAGGCATTGCCGTTGACTCAAACGGCGAATCATCGATAAATCGCCTGTATGCAATCGGTGAATGTTCCTGCACCGGACTGCATGGAGGCAATCGCCTCGCTTCCAACTCATTGATTGAAGCGGTGGTTTATGCCGATGCGGCTGCCAGGCACGCTTCGGAAGCTATCAGCCACTACGATCTGCGCTCTGATGTGCCGGACTGGAACGACGAGGGCACCCGCAGCCCGGAAGAGATGGTTCTCATTACCCAGAGCATCAAGGAGGTGGGGCAGATTATGAGCGCATACGTTGGGATTGTGCGGAGCAATCTTCGACTTGACCGGGCATGGAACAGGCTTGACATACTCTATGAGGAGACCGAAGAACTTTTCAAACGTTCAAAAGCCTCACGAGAAATCTGCGAGCTGCGAAACATTATAAACGTGGGCTATCTCATTATGCGTCAGGCAAAAGAGAGAAAAGAATCACGGGGATTGCACTACACCGTCGATTATCCTGCGGAGCACCAATACAATCAAAAAGGTGAATAAAGCGTTATAATGATATGAGATACCTCCTCACACATATCATTATTATTGCTGCGGTGCTATGCGCTGCTAAAGCGGGTGCGCAGACACCTGAACAGGTGCAGCTGTCAGACGGTAATTTTGTAGAACTGCCCGATGCACGCCTGAAAAGTATTCGCGGATACTATTACACGGTTGTTGACGGTGACACTGTTAAGATGAATGTTCTCAACACCGTAACCGTTTTTCCCCCTCTGAAATTCAAAAACAGGAAGGAGGAGGAATTTTATTGGAAAACCGTGCGTGATGTAAAGAAAACACTCCCCTACGCCAAGCTTATCTGCGCCACTCTGCTTGAAACATACGAATATATCGAAACCTTTCCAACTCAGAAAGAGCGTGAGGACTACCTAAAGAAAATGGAGGGGGAAATATTCAAACAGTACAAGCCGGTGCTGAAAAAATTCAGCAAGTCTCAGGCACAGCTGCTAATCAAGTTGATAAAAAGAGAAACCGACCAGAGCAGTTATAATATTATAAAGGCGTTTCTCGGTTCTTTCCGTGCCGGTTTCTGGCAAACTTTCGGCAGATTTTTCGGCGTTAACCTTAAGGGTGATTACAAGCCGGACAAGGACCGCAAGGACGGAATCATTGAGCGGGTTGCCGTAGGGGTGGAGTTAGGCATGCTGTAATCTTTGCCTGTAATAAAAAATTGACAGCCCTTAACTGCTCAAACAGCTATTTTTGCTATTTTTGCGTGAGACTACACGCATAAACAGCATGAGATTTTTTTATCCATTACTTTTTTTAGCTGCATTAATTGCTGCGGGGTGCTCCAAAACCGACTCTTTTAAGGTGAGCGGCTATATTGAAGGAGCAGGAAGCAGCATTGTGGAATTGCTATACTGCAACGATGGCTCATACACCCGCCTGACCACCACTGCCGAAAACGGCAATTTCACCCTCACAGGGTCATCCCCGTACCCTGCTGTGGCTTTTCTGAGCGTTAGCAATGGCTCGCCGTTGGTTGAACTTACAGTTGTTAACGGTGCTGATATTCACTGTGATATCAACCCTGAAAAGCCGTTTGAGGTTAAAATCAAAGGAGATAAAGTAAACGAAGAATATGCCAAATTCCTCAACACCAACTCAGAAGCTCTCTCCTCTGCTGACGTAGCGCGAATCAACGATGCTGTTAAGGTATTTGTGCTGAGCAACAATAAGTCTATGGCGGCAACCGTAGCTCTCATCACCCGGTTCATGGCTGCGGACAATGAGATTGCCGCCGACTCGCTGATGAGTTTAATCGCACCGGAAGCTCGACCCGCCAATCTTCTTGCCAATTATAATGATGTGCTTGCAGGACAGCTTTCTGCTGAATCAAGAGAGATGGTGAACGCGCTCACACTGATTAACCGGAATGACTCACTGGTGCGCTACAATCCGTTCCGTTACAAAATGACTTTGTTTGCGTTTACAGGTGACGGAAAACATAGCCGCGATTCAATTTTACCCGGTTTGCGCTCTCTTAGAAAGGATTACACCGAGAAAAGACTTGCACTTATAGAGGTTAACACATCACCCGACAGCGCGATTTGGAAGCGGGTTACTGAAAAGGACTCCGCTACATGGGAGCAGACATGGCAGCCCGGTAGCGTGGCTTCCCCCTCTTTCAGGCGTCTTGCAGTGGCGAGAGTGCCGTTTTTCATTGTTGTTGATTCCGTTGGCTCACAGGTGTACAGAGGCTCATCGGTTTCTGCCGCCGAGAGGTTTGTGCGTCAGCATTGTGTTAACAGTAAATAGTACGGAAAGATGTTGGTTAAAACTTACGGAGCTGCGGTTCAGGGAATTGACGCCATTGTGGTGACGATAGAGACGGTTGTTGACCGCGGATTCAGTTTCACCATGGTAGGACTCCCCGATGCGGCGGTGAAAGAGAGCTACCAGAGGGTTGTCAGCGCAATAAATCAGAGTGGAGCGGAATTTCCCAGACACAGAGTGGTGATAAACCTTAGTCCTGCCGATGTCAAGAAAGAGGGAGCGGCATACGACCTGCCCATAGCAATAGGTATTCTTGCCGCTGCTGAAAAAATACCGTCGGAACGACTTGGAGGAATGATGATTATGGGCGAGCTTTCGCTCGACGGGTCGGTGCTCCCTATCAGAGGCGTACTACCAATGGCAATAAAAGCGCGATCACTTGGCTATCATGGCATGATTGTGCCCAAAGCCAATGCTACTGAGGCAGCGGTGGTCAATAACCTCACTGTTTATGGAGTTGACAATCTGCGGCAGGTGCTTGATTTTCTTTCCGGGAATGCTGAGATTGAGCCCACGGTGGTGAATACCCGGGCTGAATTTGCAGCCGATGCACAGAATTTTGAGTTTGACTTCTCGGAAGTGAAAGGTCAGGAGAGTGTTAAAAGGGCGTTTGAGGTGGCTTGCGCCGGAGGTCACAACATTCTGCTTGTGGGACCTCCCGGATCCGGAAAAAGTATGATGGCTAAGCGTTTACCCGGTATTCTGCCGCCACTATCTCTTGCCGAAGCGCTGGAAACCACAAAGATACACTCTGTTGCAGGTAAACTGAAAGGAGGATCACGGCTGCTGACCCGACGGCCGTTCAGATCACCGCACCACACCATTTCGCCGGTAGCATTAGTAGGCGGGGGCAGCAATCCTATTCCCGGAGAAATATCGCTGGCGCATAACGGCATTTTGTTTCTTGACGAGTTTCCGGAGTTTTCACGCGGAGTGCTCGAGGTGATGCGCCAGCCGCTTGAAGATCGCCACATAAACATTTCAAGAGCAAAATACTCTATCGATTATCC
The DNA here is from genome assembly GCA_029062075.1 of Paramuribaculum sp. Lineage (GTDB taxonomy): Bacteria > Bacteroidota > Bacteroidia > Bacteroidales > Muribaculaceae > Paramuribaculum. The sequence continues at coordinate 12,747 of JAIDQW010000490.1, read as the reverse complement.
TGCCGGATTTATGCTCGTTGCAAGCATGAACCCTTGTCCGTGCGGCTACTACAACCACCCAACGAAGGCGTGTACATGTGCTCCGGGTGCCGTGCAGAAATACCTCAACCGTATATCCGGCCCGCTCCTTGACCGTATTGACCTTCAGGTGGAGATACTGCCGGTGCCGTTTGAAGAAATCTCGTCCGGTGCCCCCGGTGAAAGCAGTGAGGCTATACGCGAAAGGGTTGTGAAAGCGCGCAAAATTCAGGAAGAGAGATTTAAGGATGAGCCGAATGTGCACTGCAACGCGCAGATGACCACAAGGTTGCTCAACCGCCATGTTGTACTCGGAGATGAGGCAAAAGAACAATTGCGCGAGGCTATGGCGAGACTTGATATGAGCGCACGTGCTTACGACCGCATTCTCAAAGTGGCGCGCACTATAGCCGACCTTGACGGCAGCGAGGAGGTGCTCCCGGTTCACATGCGTGAGGCAGTGCATTACCGAAACCTTGACCGCGCCGGCTGGGGAGCCTCCGGCTCAGACCTCCCATTTTAATAATCACATAATTACTCCTGTAAAAGATGAAATACGGTTTACTCATTACCGCAATAATAGCTGCCATTGCCACCGGATGCACCGGCACCAGAACTCAAAATGACGACACTCTGCTGATGTTTACCGGCAGCTATGCCCCGGCTGATTCCACAGGCATAAAATGCTACTCGTTCAACCAACAGACAAGTGAATGGAATCTTATAAGCGAAGCAGCCGGAGTCAGCAATCCTTCATTTATATGCGTGGATGCTGAAAATCATCGTCTGTACTCAGTAGGTGAAGACAGCGGCAACAGCAGCACCATGAATATGCTTTTTTACGAGCCTGACGGATCAGGACTGACACTCTGTGCGAGCGACACTACCGGAGGAGCGGCTCCATGCCACATAATACTGTCACCCGACGGAAACCGTGTTTTCACAGCCAATTACATGGGTGGAAGCATCAGTGCCTACACCTTGGACAGCACGGGACACTTCGCTGACACAGTGAAGATTATACAATTTTATGGCGGCAGCGTTGATTCGCTGCGTCAGTCCCAGCCGCACCTCCACCAGCTTAGTTTTATTCCCGCCACCGGCACTATGCTTGCCAACGACCTCGGCACAGACAAAATATATGTCATCCCCGACCCTTACACCGACGAGGGAAGGAAAGAGTTGAATATCAAGCCCGGAAGCGGTCCGCGACACACCACTTTTGATTCAAACGGAACCCATGCCTATATGCTTACCGAAATTTCCGGCGAGATAAATGTGTTCGACGTATCAGGCGATGAACTCACTCTCAAGCAAACCATTGCAGCTGATTCGCTAAACGCCGAAGGCAGCGCGGACATTCACCTCTCACCCGACAATGAATTTCTTTACGCATCAAACCGCCTCAAAGGTGACGGTGTGGTGATTTTCAAAGTCAATCCTGCCAACGGCACTCTTACCCGGATAGGATTTCAGCCCACGGGAGCTCACCCTCGCAACTTTGCGATAACTCCCAACGGAAAATTCCTCCTGGTGGCTTGCCGCGACACCGACACAATTGAGATTTACCGCCGCGATTACTCCACCGGACTTCTTGAACTCTGCGGCAATATCCCCTCATCGCGACCAACCTGCATCGCCTTTACCCAAGCAAAATAGCGGATAATATATGTCCCGATTTGAAACCATTGACCTTTCAAATGAGCTGACTCTCCTGACAGATCTGCGCCAGATTGAATTAGGTGAGATTGTTTACTTTCTTCCCTGGGATTATGACGGTAGAAAACTCAGTGAAAATCTGGGCTATCTTTCACGCAACAAAAACAATTTTGAGGTAAGAATCGCTTTTACTGAAACCCCGGAACTTTATCATTCTATCGGCTTGAGAATAGTCTCTTTGGTAAATCCGTTCAAAGAAGCATATATTACAGGTTTCCCTGAAAAACGTTCCTTCAAGGATCTCAAAGACCTTATTGATGATTCGCTAAGCTTTCTGGCTGAAGCAATTACATACACCGAAGAACTGCCACTTATAACACAAATCTCTCATCCAGGACCGTTTTTCGGCTCATATTCCACAATATCTTTTGATACAGACCCGGAAATAGACTATGAAAACAATCTCGACCGGGAGAAGAATGAGTGCCTTAAGGCGATATCAGACCTTGTACTTGACTATGTCTCACGCTTCAAAACCATGCCACCACTTGACGCTATCCGTAAAACCGTTGCAGGGAAATTAGCTGTTGAGCGGGGTGGACTATCGAAAATAATCGTGACCTGGGACTATAAAATTATCCTTCCGGAGCTTAATAACACCGAATTGAGGATGTCGCCGCTCGCCAAGGCGGTATATCTGCTATTTCTCTGCCATCCCGAAGGGATACGTCTCAAAAATATTGCCGACTACCGCAATCAGCTAAGAGAAATATATTCTTTGATTAAACCCGGAGCGGACTTTGAACTCGCTGACAGCCATATAGATGACATTGCCGTTGCCGGTAGCGAATCGCTGCAGCAAAAACTGTCAATGACCCGCAGCGCGGTAAAGCGGGCATTTCTATCACCGGAATTGGCAGAGAGATACATGATTAAAGGCACTCCCGGCGAAGCCTATTCAATCAAAATACCCGCTGCGATGATCGACCTACCCTTCTCCCTTAGGCATATCTGATAAGCAGTATATAGTTTTTGATCCTCTGTATTTCTGCAACCTTGCAAAATTGCGAGGCAACCATTTATGTGCCTACCTTTGTCTCAAATCAAATCTATAACACTATCACTATATGGTCAAGAACAATAAAGCCAATCGCAAAAATTTCACACTCATGGATATTAAAGATTTGCTACATCCAAAGCTACCGATTCCCAAATACAATTCTCAGGAGACACTTGATGCTGTAGCTAAAATAGAGACACTTGAAGAGGAAATTGAAGCATATCTGAGTGAAAATCACCCAGGAATTAATAATCATCTGATTGGATTCTGTCATTATTATTGGGCTGCAAAAAAATCCATTCTGAAAAACAAGTACGGAATTGAATGGTTCAGCCCGCAAGATGAAAATCCACTCGCTTTATTCGACTAAAAATTAAATCATTAAATAATTACAATATGAAAAATATAGGATATGTTTCGCTGATAATCGGAATTATCAGACTTATTGGGTCAGGAGGAAGTGACAAAGGTATAGTTGCCGGAATTTTTATGCTGGCATTAGGTATTTTACTTATTTACAGAGCGAAAAAAAAGGATAATTCTGGCGAGCAGAAGGAAGATGATGATTTTGACAGACGATTATTAAGGTAAGGCAGAACAGATATGGACACAAATATTTCAAAAATCATGGTTTATGTATCAATAGGAGTATGCATAGTAGTGCTTATACTCATCGGTGTGCTCTGCCGCCAGATTTTCATTGAAAAAGTCACTCATGAAGCCGAAACAAAGGATTCTATCAAGCAAATGGTAATTAACTATTTAGACAAGCACGAGCTCAGATACAATGCAAAAAAGTTCAACGAATCCGACTCTATATTTTATGTCGCATTTCAGAATGGCGAATATATGAGGATTATAGCTGATCAGGAAAGCGAACGTTATAGAATAGAGGGTAACCTGGACTTGGAAAATAGTATCAAATCTGAGGAAAAAGCAGCTGTCATTGAGCAGATTAATAAATACAACAGTAATGCTGCATTGGTCAGTTCATACTTGGATGATGATGGAGACATTGTATTCTGGTTGGGACACAATTGTGATGATGGTGCATATTCAACAGAATGTTTTGAGATAGACTTCATGACTGTGATGAATCAAGTATCAAAAGCAACTCCTAAGCTCCTCAACGATGCCGGAATCACTCCACCACCCGTTAAAGATTAGTATTGATGTATTGAATGTTGAAAAAAACGCCGGCGGAAATGAATCCGTCGGCGCCTTTATTTCTATGTAACTTGATATTACTCGGTGATGTCAAGTACCTCTACATCAAAGATGAGGGTTGAACCGGGAGGTATGCTGCCGGCTGCATTGTTGCCGTAAGCGAGGTTTGCGGGGATGTAAAGAGTGTATTTAGAACCCTTGTTCATCAGCTTGAGGCCTTCGCCGAAACCGGGAACCACTTCAGTCACACCGAAAGTTGCGGGCTCGCCACGCTCAACAGAGCTGTCAAACACAGTGCCGTCGATGAGTTTGCCGGTGTAGTGAACTGTTACTCTTGAGGTGGGAGTTGCAGTAGCACCTGTGCCCTGCTGGTTCACCTTGTAAGCAAGACCTGATTCTGTTTTTTTGATAGAGGGGTCAGCCTTGATCTGAGCTGAGATGAATTCAGCACCCTTAGCCTCATTTTCAGATGCTTCTGCCTCACGGGCTGCCTGCTGAGCCTGCGCTGCCTCCATCTGACGAGCCTGAGCCTTCTGCTGAACGCGGTTCATAAGAGACTGCATCTCGTTCATGTCGCTACCAAGCTGGGTGCTGTTGATAGAGTCCTGAAGGAATGCCTGAGAGAAGTAGCGGATAAGATCTTCACGGTTGATATCAACGCCTTCGCCGTAAAGAGCCTTGAGCTGACGGGCAAAGCCGAGACCGATCTGAACACCATACTGATATGCCACATCTGAAGTGTCAGCCATAATCACTTCCTTAAATCCACGAAGGAAAGATTTCTTGTTGAATTTGGCGAGCTCATTTTCAGGAAGCTGATCCATGTTCTGAGCGAGCATAGCACCCTGACCGCGACCCAGCACCATTGTGAGCGAGTCATTGAAAGCCTGGTCTTCAGCTGAAACTTTTGAGTCACCACTCTTTGAGCAGCCGGTAGAAGCGACTGCGATTGCAGACATTGCGATTGCAAATAATGTCTTTTTCATGATTTGTGAATTGATATTAATTAAAACTATTATTTAATGTCGATTAATCTGATTTTATAAAGGAGAGCCGCACCTCCGGGAATAACCCCCGGATAGCCCTCGCTGCCATAGCCGGCAGATGCCGGAATGTAAATATCAGCGGAGCCGCCTTTGCCAAGCTGCATCAGCCCTGAGCGCAGTCCGGGAGCAAGCGAGTCAAAACTGATATTTATTGCAGCATTTTCGGTTGTATCAAAAACCGTGCCATTGCTCAGCAACGCCTCATACACCACTGAAACAGTGCTTCCGGAGGTTGGAGTCTGCTTTGTGCCAGACTTTACCATCACCACAACAACCGAGTCCGGCAGAACAATAGCACCGGGAGTGTCTGCGGCTTTTGCCAGAAAAGCACCCTCCACACCGGCATCAGCCTTGTCGGTAATACCACTGTTGAGTGAGCGCACAAACTGCTCGGATATATATGCCCCCGCCTCGTTCTCTGTAAACACCGGAGTCTTACCCTGAAGATAACCCGCAATTATTGCGATTACCCTCTGCGGAACCACACCTATTTCAGTGCGTCCGAACTCCTTGTTAATCCAATCCAAAGCACTATCACCGATTATCGCCGCCTTAGCATAGCCCACAGCAGTGGAATCGGTTGCTCCTGCAATGAAGCCTTTGGCAGCCACATCGCCCGGAATTGAGCTGAACTGAGACGCGATCATAGGGTAAAGACTCGATGCAACAGCCTCGTTTACAGAGTCTATCCGCTCATGTGCAATTTGGGCGTGAGCACTAAGCACCCACACCCATAATGCTATTGCAACTCCGATACGTTGAATCATTTACCTAAAACCTTAATCAACTCAACATCAAAGATAAGAGTTGAATCAGGTCCGATTGCAGCACCCGCTCCGGCTGGACCGTAAGCAAGCGCGCTGGGTATGAACAAACGGTATTTCGCACCCTCTTTCATGAGCTGAAGAGCCTCTACCCAACCCGGAATAACCTGAGTTACGCCGAAAGTAGCAGGCTCACCGCGCTCAACAGAGCTGTCAAACACAGTGCCGTCAATAAGCTTGCCGGTATAGTGCACCATAACTCGGTCATCTCTTGTTGGCATTGCGCCTGTACCCTCCTCAATCACCTCATACTGAAGTCCTGATGCGGTAGTCTTAACCTCGGGACGCTTACCATTGTCGGCAAGGAAAGCCTCACCTGCAGCCTTGTTCACCTTAGCCATCTCTGCGGCTGCGGCGCGCTGCTTCTCCTCCCTGGCGGTGAAGAATTTGCCGATTTCCTCTTTTGCCTCATCATAAGTCATGCGGGGAGTTTCGCCTGAAAAAACGGCAGCGACACCGTCGGCAAAATCCTTCACATCGATTTTTTCAATTCCGCTGCTGCGGAAATTGTTGCCCATGCTCAATCCGAGAGCATAGCTGATACGGTCTAATTCTTTAGATTCCATCTGATTCGCTTTTTTGCGTTAGATAATAATACTCAGTAGGCAATTCAAGCTGCAAAGGTATGCCAAATATCTGTGCCAAAGTTAAATATTTAATAAAAAAATATTAAACAGCCACTTCAGCGTGGAATATTCGCCACACACCGGCGGCAGCCTCAACTACCGGCTATTTATTATAAAACACCCCACACCCGATTAAGTTGATAATTCATCTGCCCAACCCCCTTTTTATCTCACTTTTTTTTCGCATCTTTGTACAACTTTACTAAAGAATCAATTCATACTATCGAGTTTAAGATTTTTTATGGAACTCCCGACTGTTTCAAGAACAAAGGCTAAGCCATTCCTTAAATGGGCTGGCGGTAAGACTCAGTTGTTGCCAACCATTGATTCGTTCTTGCCAGAATCTTTTGGTCGAGAAAAGAACATAACCTACATAGAACCATTTGTTGGTGGCGGAGCCATGCTTTTCTTCATGCTCCAGAAATACCCCAACATTAAGAAAGCTATCATAAATGACATAAACCCACATTTAGTTAAGACTTACACTATTATAAGAGATAATCCTTATGCTCTGATTGATACGTTAACTGAGTTACAAGAACAATTTAGAGTAGCAGGGGACGTTGAAGCACAAAAAGAACTATTCCTCAATATCCGTTTTCGTTTCAATCAAGAACCGCTCACTGAAGTTGAAGAGGCAGCATACATGATTTTCTTAAACCGTACATGTTTTAACGGTTTATACCGCGAAAACTCAAAAGGAGATTTTAATGTTCCATTCGGAAAATACTCTAATCCTACTATATGCGATGAATCCCTGCTCATATCGGATAGTGAACTTTTACAGAAAGTAGAGATACTTAATGGGGATTTTGTCAAGACTGGAGACTATATAGATGGATATACCTTTTTTTATTTCGACCCTCCTTATAGACCATTGGACGCAACATCAAGTTTCAATTCCTATGTAAAGGAAACATTTGATGATAATGAACAGATTCGTTTAAAGGATTTCTACTCTTCTCTTTCAGCAGAGGGGTGTCAAGAAATGCTCAGTAATTCAGATTGTAAGTGTCGTAATACAGAAGATGTTTTCTTTGATGAACTCTATAAAGATTTTTTCATTGAAAGAGTATATGCTAAAAGGAATATTAATGCCAATGCATCTAAGCGAGGCACTCTTACGGAATTGTTGATTAGAAATTACGAGAACTTTCAAGGATCTCCCGCAAACCTTTTTGACTTATAAGTTATGGCAGGCCGTTTTAATGATTTTATGAAACCGCTGAAAGAAACCCACTTCTCGTTGAAGGACTACGTGGATTTCCCTAAGGTTGAGGCAAACATAGAAGCAATCTCTATCAAGCTTAATCAGCTCAACTATCTCGTCGGACAGGACGATATGCTTAAGGCTGTAGAGCGTCTTTGGGAGGAAAATCCTAAGGTTTTCTCCGTTTTGGATATTCTGATTGCTGTGCGCACGAAAGATAAGAAGAAAGCTATTGATGAGAATGGTAACATTCACCTTGTTTCCGACTATTTCACATCTCCTGAGCAAGTAACGAAGTTTCTGAACGATACCGGCCTTACAGAGGTATTCCAAAAAAGGCAGATCAAGAATCTCGTGGATTATGTATTCGGGGTGGAGGTTGGCCTGGATTCCAATGCTCGTAAAAATAGAGGCGGTCATATCATGGAGAATCTTGTAGCTTACATTTTCGATAAGTATGGCATCTCCTATGAACAAGAAGTCTATTATACAGAGTTTCCTGAGATAGTTAGGGCATTAGGCGCGGACAATAAGAGATTTGATTTCGTTGTTAAAGCGAAAGGTAAAACCTATCTGATAGAGGCTAACTTCTATACAGGTGGCGGCTCTAAACTCAATGAGGTAGCTCGTTCATATTCTGAACTTGCACCAAAAATCAATGCAGTTCCCGGTTTTGAGTTCGTTTGGATAACGGACGGTATTGGCTGGGAGTCTGCCCGCAATAAACTCGAAGAAGCCTTCGCTTATATCCCGAGTGTGTATAATCTAACAAGCATCCAAGAATTTATATCCAGAGTAAAAAATGATTAGTAGTAAAGTTATAGCGGTTCTTACTCCTCTTTTTAATATAGTCACCAACGCGAAAGGAAAAACAATAGGAGAGATAAAAGAATCTCTGTTTATTGGTGATAAGGGTAAGATGAAGAAAGGCGCATCTGGATTAATTGTGGAGAATTTACTCGGTATAGAAAATAATAATAGAGATGAAGCTGATATCCCACAAATAGGCTGCGAAATTAAAATTTTGCCGCTGCAAAAGAACAGAGATGGTTCCGTTAAGGCAAAAGAACCTACCGCAATCCAGATGATTAATTATTGCGAGGTTGCGAAAGAAACATGGGAAACAGCCAAACTAAGAAGCAAGATCAATCTAACTTTTTGGGTCGTTTATCTCGCAAAGGTTAATGGTGTATCTAAGCCACAAGATGATTACGTAATTGTTGATTATTTTCTCGATCATCCCTCTGATGTGCTATATGGAGTTTTCAAAACAGATTGGGAAGAGATTCAAGCATACATACAACGCGGCGATGCCGATAAACTTTCATGTTCAATGGGCGTTTATCTTGAACCCAAAACCAAAGGTGCCAATAACCATGATAAAACGGATGCTCCCGACGGAAAAGGAGGACTCATTCGTGCACGAAGAAGAGCATTCTACTATAAGAAGAATTATACTAATACTCATATAATTCCAAAACTGGATCTAGATGCTATCAAATAATGATAAAAGCATTTTATAAATCAGACGACCGGGCCTTCACCATAGTACATGGTGACTGTTTCGATGTGCTTCCACAGTTTGATTTTAAATTTGACATGATATTCGCAGATCCCCCTTATTTTCTTTCTAATGGAGGAATAAGTTATCAGGCGGGAAAGGTAGTTTGTGTCGATAAAGGAGAATGGGATAAGGGTGGTACACCGGATTCCATCATGGAATTTAATCGAAAGTGGTTAACTCTATGTCGTGAAAAGTTGAAGGAGAATGGAACGATCTGGATTTCCGGTACCCATCATAATATCTTTGCCATCGCTAATCTCTTGACAGAACTTGACTATAAGATTCTCAATGTTATTACGTGGGCTAAGACTAATCCCCCCCCTAATATTTCCTGTCGATTCTTTACATACTCTACCGAATTTGTCATTTGGGCGAGAAAGTCTCCGAAGGTTCCCCATAAGTATAACTATGAGTTGATGAAAGCAATCAACGACGGCAAGCAGATGACAGACGTGTGGCGTCTCCCTGCAATCGGCCGTTGGGAGAAATCCTGCGGTAAACATCCTACGCAAAAACCTTTGGCACTTCTTACCCGTATCATCTTGGCTAGCACCAACGAACATGATTGGATACTCGACCCATTCGCTGGTTCCTCAACTACAGGAATCGCAGCAAATCTATGCAGAAGAAGGTTTTTGGGAATAGAGAAAGAGGTCCCTTTCGTAGAAATTTCAAAAGCCCGTAGGACTGAAATAAATCACAAAGAAATAGCGCAAGCTTACAAATACAAGTTGAAAGATCTATCATTTATTCCACATTCAAGCCTATCGGAATCTCAGCTTAAATACGGACTGGATATACCTTTTTAACAATAATTATATCAAATAGTCACGTTAATCAACTCCATTTTAATACCATGTAATGTTTTTCACATTCGATTTGCCACATTCACAACAAAACTCTATTTTTGTGAAAAACTATAAGATATGAGAAGCAAATACAATAGAGTTCTACTTAAACTGAGCGGAGAATCCCTCGCCGGAGCTAAAGGCACAGGCATTGACACCGAGCGACTTGCTCAGTACGCCGCACAGATAAAAGAGATTGCACAGAGCGGAGTGCAGGTGGCAATAGTTATTGGCGGAGGAAACATTTTTCGCGGACTCAGCGGAGCCGCCAAAGGATTCGACCGGGTGAAAGGCGACCAGATGGGCATGCTCGCAACTGTCATAAACTCTCTCGCCCTCAGCTCTGCCCTTGAAGCTGAAGGACAACCTGCCAAGGTGTTTACGGCAATAAGCATGTTTCCCATCGGAGAGCACTACAGCAAGTGGAAAGCTATCGAAGCCCTCAAGAGCGGAGCCGTGGCTATTATTGCCGGAGGAACAGGCAACCCCTTCTTCACCACCGACACCGGCAGCGCCCTCAGAGGCATTGAGGTAGAAGCCGACGTGATGCTCAAAGGCACCAGGGTGGATGGCATTTACACAGCCGACCCGGAGAAAGATCCCACTGCAACAAAGTTCTCGGAAATTACCTACGATGAGGTATATACCCGCGGGCTTAAGGTGATGGACCTCACCGCTACAGCCCTGTGCAAAGAAAACGGTCTGCCCATTGTGGTGTTTGACATGGATACCCCCGGCAACCTCGCCAAAGTCATTGCCGGAGAACCCATCGGCACCCTCGTTTACTGACGAATAATCTAAAAAAACAATAATATGGAAGTAAAAGACTATCTGAACCCTGCGGAAGAGAAAATGGAACTCGCGGTGGCTTACCTCGACGAATCGCTCGCCCACATCCGCGCCGGCAAGGCTAACCCCAAGATTATGGACGGAATAAAGGTTGAATACTACGGAGGCATGGTGCCCGTAAGTCAGGTCGCAAACATATCTGTGCCGGACGCAAGAACAATCACCATTACCCCATGGGAAAAACCGATGTTCAAGGAAATTGAAAAAGCCATTATCAACTCAGAACTCGGTATCACACCCGAAAACAATGGCGAAGTCATCCGCATATCAATACCCCCCCTCACAGAAGAGCGCCGCAAGCAGCTCGTCAAGCAGAGCAAAGCAGAGGCAGAACAGGCAAAAGTGTCGGTGCGCAATGCCCGCCGCGATGCCATTGACGGACTCAAAAAAGCCGTCAAGCAAGGCATGCCCGAAGACGTTGAAAAAGACGCCGAGACAAGCGTGCAGAAGCTCCACGACAAATACCTCAAACGAATCGACGACATCTTCGCCGCCAAAGAAAAAGAAATCCTCACAGTGTAAACATATCGCACTGATTTCCCTATTGCGGAGCGCATTTTTACTGTGCTCCGCATTTTTTTATGCAAAAAATGTTGGGAGAGATAAAAAAAACACTTACCTTTGCAGCGCAAAACCGCAAAATAGCGGCACAAGCACATACCAACAATGACTCCGTAGCTCAGTTGGTAGAGCAAATGACTCTTAATCATTGGGTCGTGAGTTCGAGCCTCACCGGGGTCACAACAAGAAGACAGCTTTCAAGGCTGTCTTCTTTTGTTTCAGCCAATTTGCGCACCCTGACTCCGCAGCTCAGCAACGCCTTGTGCCGTTCTTCAACCACTCAAACAACGAGGACTTGATTCTCGCCATACAGTCGGCAGGGGTCAGTCGCAGGCGCAACGGCTTCCGCAAAGACAAGTCCGGCGAGAAACTTGCGGAGTCCGAAGAAGACCTCCTCGAACATCGCACCGACGGCACCGACCCTTTCGATACTCTCTACATCGGCGCAGAGAAATTTACGTATTGGGATTCTTTTGCCTTTCAATATCGGGGGGGGGTAATCTAAAGTATTTTACACTCGTGCTTAGGATATTTTTTTGCGAGCGTAAAGATTTCTTTGTAAATTTGTCAAAAATTGTCAAGTTATAAAACAAACGTGATAACACTCGGCTACATACTAAGACATATACGTGAAGATCAAAACTTACCTTTACAAAAAGTGAGTGAATCTTCAGGTATTGATATGACACTTCTGAGTAAAATAGAAACAGGAAAGCGAATTGCTTCAGCTGAACAAGTTCTCAAACTTGCTCAGGTATATAGTTTTGACGATGCGACTACACTGCTTATCCAACGTCAAAGTGATGAAATTATAAGTAAGTTAAGTACGCTTGATTCTGACATAGCATTACGTTCATTACAAGCTGCCGAAGAGAAAGTCGCTTATGGCTCTCAATATCTATCTCTGTTTATGGAGGCTATTTACTCAAAGCCTATTGCATTAGAGAGCCGTAGGTATATCGGTAGCAAAGCCAAACTTATAGATTGGATAATGGATACTATCAAAAAAGAAACCGATGATGTCCATACTTTCTTTGATGTTTTTGCTGGTACTGGAGTTGTAACTAAGGCTGCTCTAAGTTCTTTTGATTACGTTTTTACTAATGATTTTCTTCACTCCAATAATCTAATTTATAAGGCTTTTTTTGGCGGTGGTGATTTCGATGAAATTAAGATAGGAGATTTCCTTGATAGATACAATGAAATTGATCCAAACTCTATCCCTGAAAACTATTTTTCAATTAATTTTGGAGGAAAATATTTTGAACATGAGGTTGCTAAATTAGTAGGATATATTCGTCAAGATATAGAAGAT
>JAIDQW010000049.1 GCA_029062075.1 Paramuribaculum sp. | reverse complement strand
TAATGAGTAGTTTGAGTCTGTCACCACCATCCGGGTCGTTGGCAATGGAGCGGAAGTATTTTTCGTCATAGCCGGGAACTCGGGATAGACGGGCATTCCGTGTTCAGTGCGTTCAAATTCTCCATCTTTTTCTTTCTTGATATTTCCATCAAGATATTTCACAAACAGATAGTCGCCGAGGGCGCGGTAGCGTTTGGCATAGGCGGTGGTACGCTCAGCAGTGAACTCGTTGAGAGTTTTAGTGGCTTGTTCAGGTGAAAGCGGGCGTACTTTAGCGGTGAGCCCGGGAATATCGGCATGGAGGGAATCTTCGATGGCTGATTGAACCCGTCGGATGTCGGGAATCATCTGTGAGTAGCGGTTATATGCCTGATTTGCAACGTAGTTGTTAATCCAGAAGGCACTATCCCATGACAGGTTGTAGAGGTCACCGTTGCCAACCGCAAATTCGTGAGGCACAGCATCGGATCCGTTGAACACAGGAATGTAAACGCAGGTGTTGGCATCATCAACCCCGAACCAAAGGATGCCTTTCATCGCATCGGGGTTTTTATCGTTCATCTGGCTGACGAATGAGAATCCGGTCTGTTGAGTAGCAATGGCTCTTTCGTGGGTATATTCCGTACCGTCAACCTTGAAGGTGAGGGGACGCCAGCGGTAGGGCACTTTGTAAGGTCCGGCACCGATATCCTTGGTCATGTCCATAGGAGTGTCCTCAAAGTGGTCTCTCATCATAGCCTGCATATCCTTTACGCTTACCGGAGCATTGGGTTTAACCCAGAGGGGGAGAGGCTCACCTTCGCCTTTGAGCACCCAGTCGAGATAAGGGGTCATGTTGTCGGCGTGCTTGTTGTAGAAAGCCCATACTCTTCCGTCGCAACCTCTTAGAGCTCCGCCGTCAAGTTCAGCGTATGCGCGGGAGAAGCTGAAATCTTCGTCCTTGCCGGAAAAATATCCTTTTTTTCTGGCAAATTCAATCACGTCAGGCGAGTAGAGGGTTTCAGGGTCATTAAGAGGAAAGGTGTGAATGCGGGAGTGGTTGGCGTGACCGCTTATACAGTCATCCGGCACCCTTCTTGCCACCCACACAGCACCTTTGTCATCCTTGCCTTTACCGATAAGCTCCATAATCCAAGCTTCGTTGGCATCGGCTATAGAGAAGCTTTCTCCACTGCTGGCGTATCCGTAATCCTTAACAAGGTCGGTCATCACTTTAATAGCCTCGCGAGCTGTTTTAGCTCTCTGGAGTGTGATATAAATGAGTGAGCCGTAGTCAATAAGCCCGGAACCTTCGAGCTCGGGACGTCCGCCCCATGTGCTTTCTGAAATGGTGAGTCCGTGCTCGTTCATGTTGCCGAGAGTGCGGTAAGTATGCGCAACTTCGGGAATCTCTCCGAGTGGCTTGCCGGTATCCCATTCCACGACCTGGCGCATGGTGCCTGGCGCATGGTCGGCAGCGGGCTGGTTGTAAAGCTCACCATAGAGAGTGTGCGAATCTGCCGCATAGGTTATAATAACACTGCCATCGGCAGTGGCTTTTTTGCCGGCAATAAGGCTTGTGCATGCAAAAGCCGGTGCAGCAACAGCGATAGCGACGGCTGCAAGGATATTTCTGATGTTCATAAATTATTGTGTTGACTTATTTATCTTGCTGACTGGATAATTTCTACGACAATGGGTTTCAATCCGGTGAAAAAACATTCCACAGCTATGACCATGAGAATGAGTCCCATGAGTCGCATCATAACGTTATTGCCTGTTTCTCCAATAATTTTGACGAGTCGTGTTGATGCTCTGAGAATGAAATAGGTAATAACATAGATTAATCCGATACTCGCAATTAGCACAATACGAAGAGTCCAGGTATTGGCATCATCCATCAGCATGATTCCGTTTGCAATCGCACCGGGACCACAAAGGAGAGGAATAGCAAGCGGTGTGATGGAGATATCCTCAGCGTAGGTCTTGATTTCCTCCTCTTTAAGTTTTATGTGGGTGAATTTAGCCTGAAGCATATCGTATCCTATTTTCAGGATAATGATTCCTGCCGCAATTCTGAATCCATTGGTGGAAATACCGAAAAACTTGAAGAGAAATTGTCCCGCGAGGGTAAACGTTACTAAGGTTATGAATGAGAGGATAGTAGCGCGTCTGACAATCTTTGATCTTTGCGCCTCATCCATGCCGGATGTCATTGTGAGGAACACCGGCATGGTACCCAACGGGTTTGCGAGGGTAAAGAAAGATGTAAGGCAAATAAATGCGTATGGTAACACCGATGTGTCCAACATCATTGCTGGAAGGTTAAGATGTTAGAATTCAGCGTTGTTTGGAGTTCTCGGGAACGGGATAACATCACGAATGTTAGTCATGCCGGTAACGAAGAGCACGAGTCGCTCAAATCCGAGACCGAAGCCGCTGTGAGGCACGGTGCCGAATTTGCGTGTGTCGAGATACCACCACATATCTTTCATGGGTATGTTCATCTCTTCGATTCGTGTGAGGAGCTTGTTATAGTCAGCTTCTCTCTCGGAACCTCCGATGATTTCACCGATTTTCGGGAAAAGAACGTCCATAGCGCGGACAGTCTTGCCGTCCTCGTTAAGCTTCATGTAGAAAGCCTTGATGTCTTTGGGATAGTCGGTGAGTATAACCGGACGCTTGAAATGCTCTTCAACGAGATAGCGTTCATGCTCGCTCTGAAGGTCGGTGCCCCAAGAAACGGGGAATTCAAATTTCTTGCCGCTCTCCTCAAGTATTTTCACACCTTCGGTATAGGTGAGGCGAACAAACTCATCGGCGAGCACGCTTTCAAGGCGTGAAATGAGTTCCGGGTCATACATCTGGCTCAGGAATTCAATGTCATCCCTGCAGTGGTCAAGAGCATAGCGGACACAGTATTTGATGAACTCTTCGGCAAGATCCATGTTTTCCTCAATCTCGTAGAATGCCATTTCGGGCTCTATCATCCAGAATTCCGAGAGGTGACGCGGAGTGTTTGAATTTTCAGCTCTGAAAGTGGGACCGAAAGTGTAAATCGCTCCGAGCGCGGTGGCACCCAATTCACCTTCAAGCTGACCGCTCACAGTCAGTGCCGTCGGTTTGCCAAAGAAATCCTGCGAGTAGTCAATGCTGCCATCTTCTGTTTTGGGCAGATTGGCGAGGTCAAGAGTAGTAACCTGAAACATAGCTCCGGCACCTTCGCAATCGCTTGCGGTGATAAGCGGAGTGTTGAGGTAGAAGAATCCCTTTTCCTGAAAGAATTTGTGAACAGCAAAGGCGAGAGCGCTTCTGATACGCAAAACGGCACCAAAAGTATTTGTTCGCGGACGCAGATGTGCTATTTCGCGAAGAAACTCAAGCGTGTGACCTTTTTTCTGAAGGGGATAGGTGTCGGGGTCACTTGCTCCGAGGAGTACAAATGATTCAGCCTGTATTTCGGTTGTCTGACCCTTACCCATCGACTCCACGAGGATTCCGGTGACCTTGATACTTGAACCGGTTGTTACACTTTTAAGCTGTTCATCCGAGAACTTAGCCATGTCAAAAACCACCTGCAGGTTCTTGACGGTAGAGCCGTCGTTGAGTGCAACGAATTGCACATGTTTGTTTCCACGGCGGGTACGCACCCATCCTGCGGTGGTCACCACCTGACCGATGAGGGCAGGTGTGAGCAGGTCTGTTATCTTAGTTCTTTTCATTTTTCAATTACTATTTTCCATCAGGCTTATAAGCCATGCGTATTTATTCGAAAGACCCCATTTTCAGGAAATTAACTTCTTCCTGAGTTAGATAACGCCAGCGTCCTCTGGGGAGATTCTTTTTTGTGAGTCCGGCAAAGTAAACGCGGTCAAGTTTTGTGACATGATATCCGAGGCTCTCAAAAATTCGGCGGACAATACGGTTTCTGCCCGAATGAATCTCAATGCCAGCCTGATT
>JAIDQW010000489.1 GCA_029062075.1 Paramuribaculum sp. | reverse complement strand
CTGTTTGGTTCAACACCACCGGTGCTGACGAACTTATCGCAAACGCTGATGATAAAGAAGCTGAAGCAATGAAGAAAGCTCAGGAACTGGGTTACACAAAACTTAAAGCCGGTAAGAAAGATTTCTCAGGCTACTACCTCCGCCTTGCTAAAAAGAAAGGTAAAATCGAAGATTGATTTTCAGTTAGCTGAAATTTATTAAGGGCAGCCCTTCTCCTGAATAAGTTTGGGGAGGAGGGTTGCTTTTTTATATATGGATATAATCGGTCAATTGTTGGGGGAAATTGTTATCTTTGTGGTGTGCAGAAGCTGATAACATATTTTTCTGTGGCTCTTTTCGTTGGTATCGCTGTGTATATATTTTACGTAGTGGTAACCGGAAGAGGTGAAACGGTGTTGCCTCAAACAATTGTCAATTATCCCGTAAAAGGGGTGGATGTGTCCTCTCATAACGGAAACATCGACTTTAGCCGCCTCGCGGATCAAGGCATTGATTTTGTATATATAAAAGGCACTGAAGGCACAGATTTCAAAGATAAGGAGTTTAATGCAAACATGCGTAAGGCGATGGACGCGGGTCTTAAAGTGGGGATGTACCATTTTTTTAGATTCGATACTTCCGGCTACATGCAGGCTCTCAATGTGATAAACTCTTTGAGAGGACTTGCTCCTGATTTACCGGTGGCGATTGACCTTGAGGAATGGACGAATCCGAGAAGGGTGAATGTGGATTCGGTTGTCAGGCAGGTGGAAATTATGGCTGATGTGCTTGCAGGTGAGGGGCTTGACGTGGTGATTTACACTAATAAGGACGGATATTCAAAATTTTATAAGAATAGGTTGGAAAAGTATCCGCTTTGGATATGCTCTTTCTCTGATATTGAAGATAAGTTTGATTGCGTTTTCTGGCAATATTCACACAGAGGCAAGTTTGAAGGTGTTGACCGTCTGGTAGATATGAATCTTTTTAACGGAAATGACTCTACCTGGAAACAATTCATCTCCACAACGAATGATAAAGGGCAATAACCAAAGCTTTTTTGCGTTATGAAGATGCAATGAATAGGAATATATTTATCAGGTTCTTTAATATAATTCTCTTTTTGGCTTCAGTTGTTACGGCAGAAGCGTTTGATCTGAGCTGCTATGCACACCGGTCGCGTTTGAGTGAGGGAAAGTGGCGAAAGGTCAGCGTTGACCGCACAGGAATGCATTTCATTAGCCGCGCGCAGCTAAAGTCAATGGGATTCAACAATCCGGAGAAAGTGATTATTGCAGGTTATGGAGCGGCAGGGGTACCGGATGTGCTTTCAGCTGCAAGTTATGTTGATGATCTGCCGGAAGTACAGTGTGAGCGCACTGCGGATGGAATATATTTCTATGCTGTTGGACCTCAGGCTGTTTCCACTGACAAGGAGGGCACGGTTTCAGTATCATTGAATCCCTACACGTCTAAAGGTTATTACTATATCGGAGAGGGAGAGCCCTCAGCTGTGATTGCTGAGGAGGGGAGAGCTGATATTCATCCTAATCCGGTAACAGTTTTTACCGACTACATTCACCATGAGTTAGATAAGGTGAATTACGGTAGTAGCGGTACCCGTTTTTTCGGTGAGGATTTCCGTTTTACAAATTACCGCGATTTTCCTTTTACACTCAAGGATGCCGCTCATGGTGGCATAGCGACGGTAAAGGCTACCTTTGCCACCAAATCAGCAACTAAGTCAAACTGGTCTATTACCGTAAAGGGTGAGACTCGCACAGCCACTGTTGCTCCGACTCCCTCCTCCGATTACGGTGTGGCTGGAGAATTAACCGGAGAATATAAGATTGATGGTGAGAGTCTTGACGTAAGAATAGCATTCACCGGTGGTGCGAATCTTAGCGCAGCAAATCTTGATGCCATTACAGTAAACTATCCCCGAAATATCCGTCTTGATGAGGGTATTCTTGATTTTGGAGTTAATTCCACAGCTGTAAAACTTGCCGGAGCGGATAAAAATACAAGAGTGTGGGACACTACCGATCCGCTGAATGTTATTCGGATGAAAGTGGCTGACACAGAGGGTGGAATAGGATGGATAAATGACTATACCGGTCAGCGTAGTTATTCAGCATGGACTCCCGGAGCAAAAATGCCTGCTGTTTCAGACGAAGGTCCGGTTGCGGTTCAGAATCTTCATGCGCTTTCTACCCCGGAAATGGTGATAATCACTCTCCAGGAATTTCAAACTGCCGCACGACGAATAGCTGCTCTTCATGAAAAGATTGACAGTATGAAGGTTGCGGTAGTGATGCAGAATCACATATTTAATGAGTTCAGTTCCGGTGCTACAGACCCCGGAGCTTTCAGACGTTTTCTAAAAATGCTGTATGACCGGGGTCCGGCGTCAGGAGAGAATCTCCGCTATGCTCTTTTTCTCGGACGCGGTACCTTCGACATGCGTGGAGTTACCGCAGGAGCGGCATCCCTTTCAGGCAGTGTGATGCCCTTATGGCAGTCAGACGAGAGCCTTTTGGAAAATGTGTCTTACACGACTGATGATTTTTTTGCCTTTCTTGAAGACAATAGCGGTCTCCGACCCGGTGCTGACAAATATTGTATCGCTGTAGGACGAATACCTGCACGGAGCGCGACCGAAGCTGAAGTCTATGTTGATAAACTTGAGTCATACGTATGCTCTTCGCCTGAAGGTGAGTGGCACAACCGTGTGATAATGACAGCTGATGACGGTGACAGAGGAATACATCTCACTCAGGCAGACGAGCTGGTTGATGCAATGCGCAGCAATCCGTTTGGATCTTCTATGATATATGACAAGGTGTATATTGATGCGTATCCCCTTGTAGGAGGGGTGTGTCAGACAGGTAGGGAAAAACTGCACAAGCTGCTTGATACAGGTGCTTCATGGTGGACATATACCGGACATGCAAATAAATATTTTCTGACCGGTCAGGGAATAATGACTCTCAATGACCTCAACAGCCTGTCCAATAGATATTTGCCTGTTTTCTTCGGCGCAACCTGTTTCTTTATGCAGTGGGATGGCTTTGATCAGAGCGGTGCGGAAAAAATGTTTTTCCGACCGAAAGCCGGTGTTATTGCAGCCATTTCGGCTACCCGTCCGGTTTATATCTCCGAGAATTCGCTCTTAAGCCGTGCTTTAGGGCGTGAAGCGTTTGCAGTTGATAGCAAAGGTAAGAGTCTGACAGTAGGCGACATACTGAAAAAAGCCAAAAACCGGCTCAGCAGTGAGGCGGGTACCACCAATACCAATAAGCTAAGATTTGCACTGATGGGAGACCCGGCTATGAGGGTGGCTACCGGACAATACCGTGCCGCCATAACGCATATCAATGATAAAAGTGTGGAAAACAGTTCTGAGGAAATTGTTTTCAAAGGTCGCGAGAATGTAATAGTGAAAGGATGTATTCTCTCTTCCGATGGTGAGCCGGTGAAAGATTTCAACGGTACTGTCAGAGCAACTTTGTATGATGCTGAAACGAGCGTTACCACACTTGGCAGAAATATAGATGACACGACAGGACAGTCACTGGTGTTTGATGAACACGGAGAGCGTCTGTTCTCAGGACGAGACTCCGTACTGACTGGTGAGTTTGAGCTAAAGATATCTATGCCTGCTGAGCTTGCAGATAATTACAGGAATGCGCTCATCAGCCTGAATGCTCGCTCCGGCGCAGGTAAGGACGCCATTGGAACATTCACCGATTTCTATGTGTTCGGCTCAGACGAGAATGTGCCTCAGGACACTGTTCCGCCGGTGATTTCGAAGTTCTACATCAATCATCCGACATTCGTGGCGGGTGACAGAGTCAACGATACCCCTATGGTGCTCGCTGAAGTGAGTGATGACATAGCTATTAATTTGTCAACCTCCGGTATAGGTAGGGCTATGACCCTTAAACTTGACGGTGTGACAACTTTCAGCAATGTGGCTGATTACTTTACCCCGTATGCCGATGGTACTCCCGGCGGAACAATCGCTTACCCTCTTTCCACCCTTTCGGAAGGATCGCACGATCTTACACTCAGAGTATTTGACACCTCCGGAAACGCTACCGAAGCCACTATCAACTTTGTTGTTGATCCTATGGTGCAGCCTGAGATTTTTGATATTTATACAGATGTGAATCCCGCTTCGGTAGAGGCAAACTTCTTTGTAAACCACAACCGTCCTGACGAAACCCTTACTGTTACGGTAAGTGTATATAATCTCATGGGAATGCTTGTGTGGAGCAAAACGGTTACAGATAGGAGTGACATGTTCACCTCAGCTCCGATAACCTGGAATCTGCACGACTTAGGTGGCAGAAGAGTTGGGCGCGGCATATACATCTACCGCGCTGATGTAAGTGTCAACGGAGTGCGCCGCATCTCCAAAGGCAAGCGCATCGCCGTCACCGGCAAATAATCCCCGACTCTCCCAATTAGTTTTCCCTTTACACAAGTTTCTATATTTGATAAATTTTTAGACGAGTTTTATAATTCCAAATAAATATATATTTTTGCACTCACATCTCTGCCGAAGCCTTAATGGGTAAGGTGGTGGGTGTGACATAATTCAAAAATGCGTTTACTAAACGCTCTTCTTGATACTTGGAAACTTCGCAACTTCTTAAGTTCAGTCAAGAATGAGGCAGCGGTGAATGCCAATGTGGATATGTATCTACGAAACTTTAGTTGGATGAGAATCCGGTTAAAGTCGTTGTACATATTTGCGTGAGGCTTCGGCGTTGTCCGTTCAATTGAACAAGGCAATGCGAAGGCCTCCAAGTGTTGAACGGGCAACAAGTATAGCTCTCGCGCATTTTTTTATTTATTAAAGTCGTTAGAGGGCAACGACACTTAAGTTGCAAATGGAACAGAAACTTAAATCTCATTTCCTTAGTCTCTATTGTATGATTGTTGCTGACGGGGATATCGCTATTTCAGAATTAAATGAATTATATAGGATAGCGAGAGAAAATTATGGACTTAGTCAGGAAGAAATTGAACAGGCGATACTTTCAGGCGGATCTGCATTTTATATCCCGGATGAGACTGAAGAAAAAATCAAGTTTTTATACGAATTGGCTTTAATTGCAACCGCAGACGGAGTAGTTGACGCTGAAAAAGTCCTTCTTAGTAATTATGCGAAAAAATTTGGCTTTATAGAGGAGAATATAGACGATATAGTAAATATTCTGCTGGAATATGCGCAAGAGAAAAAATCAGTAAATGAAATATTAAAGCATCTGTCATGATACCAAACGATCATACGCAAACTACATCCACTAAAAGCATGGTAGATACAATTAAGAGCATATTTACCACAAAAAAAAACATTCCTAAAAACAATCCTCAACCATCAGCAAAGAATGGGGGAGAAACTTACCGAACATGGGGAGTTAGGTGGGCAGGCAGCGTCACCGCAAACATAGCTGCACTATCACCTGCTCTTCAGTCCTGCTATACTCAAAATATTAATGAGCAGAATGCAAATCAAGAGATGCAGCAGTCAAATCAAAGGAAAATTCAGTCAGATATTGAGAATAAAAAAGGACAAAAGGATTGTGAAAATATACAATTGCAAGCAAAGCATGATGAGAAAAAGAAAATAGAAGATTCCATTATTGAATATCGCAATAAGATTGATGATATTAAGAGTGGCGATCGAACAAATATCATGTCGAAAGTGAATTTCTATATAGGCGGTATTATTACTTTTCTTTTGGCTCTTTATCTGTTTATATTTTATAGTTCGGCTTCTTTTTCTGCATTTTTCGGAAACAGTAATGTAATTGATGCTGGAGCGGCTATTTTGGATGCGCAGTGTTTTACAAAAGCCATGGCTAATGGATTAGGGCAGTTGATGTTTATTCTTTTGATGCCGGTAATATTTTTAGGTTTGGGTTTTCTTATTCATCAGTTTGGGGAGTCTGAAAAGGGTGCCGTGAAATATATAAAAATTGGTTGCCTATATTTTGTGACATTTATTTTTGATGCTCTATTAGCATTTGAAATTTCTGAAACAGTTTATATTAATACAGTCTTGTCCCCTGAGCCATATACTGTTTCAATGGCGTTTAATTCCCCCAGTTTCTGGATTGTTATATTTTCAGGATTCGTGGCTTATGTAATCTGGGGGCTTGTTTTTGATTTTACTCTTCAGCACTTTGATAATATGAATGAGCATACTCGAGAAATAAAAGTGCTTGAAGATAAGATTTCTCATGCGAAAAATAAGACTATTGAAATAGATCGTGAATGTAGTGGAATACAGCAAAAGATTAATAATTTGGACACGGATATAAATCGATTGAAAACCCGTTTGCAAAGTGGTCAATTGGTTGATACCAATGAGTTGAAAAACGCATTAAGTGACTTCTTTAATGGTTGGATATCATATATGGCACAACTTGCAGTAAGTCAAGAAGAAAAAGATCAGGCATCAAATATTTACGATAATTTTATTTCAAAGATTCAATAATAAGTAATTATGAAGAAAATATTAATAGCAGGAGCACTAATGTTAAGTGCAATCACATTATATAATTGCGGGAACGGTAATGGTAACGGTAATGGTAATTCAGGGGAAGGTTCACATACTGTCTCAGTATCTCCTGTGGAAACAGCTAAAGTTTCTGATACATTGAATCTCTCTGTATTTGTGGATTTATCTGACAGAATAACGAAGGAGAGGGATCACATGAAACAAAATGATAAGGATAAAAC
>JAIDQW010000488.1 GCA_029062075.1 Paramuribaculum sp. | reverse complement strand
CACTAACTTGCTGATAGACAAGCAGCAGATGGGACTCGGTTGCATTGACAGCTGGGGAGCTATTCCAATGGAAAAATACCTAATGCCTTACGGTGACTATTCATTCACATTTATAATGAAACCGGTAAAGAATATTATTCCATAAATTCTCCACATAAACTCATTCAAGTACGGGTACCCTTATAGGTATCCGTATTTTTTTTCATATCCACGTCTATAATTGCCTTTTCAACTATCTTTTTCTGAAATCATTATAATAATGTAGAAAAATTATCGTTAACTTTGTACGCTATAAAACAACACGACCAATTATTATGACGTTTCAGGTTAAAACGATTAAATATTATACAGTTATCCTGCTTGCGCTTTTGCTCGTATCATGCCGTGATGCAAGTATATTGCCTGAAAGGGATGAGCTTGAGGAAACTGAAGATGTCCGGTTTCTTGTGCGGAACGAGACAAGCGTATGGAAAGACTTGTCCCGTGCCGGAGAAATTGAGTTTGAAGACTGGAGTGATCTCGCCATTCTGGATGATGACAATGTGCCTTATCCTGATCTTATCATTGAAAAAAACAAGCATTATGAGCCTGTTATAACTACCAGAAATCCATATAACCCCAATTATGTGGATCCCGACAATGCGGATAAAGGTGTAACAAGATACCCTATCCCAGGCACATATAGCCTCCCGCTTGACGTACAGAGCTCGTCTGACAGATATGGCAGACTCAGAGTTTTCGCTACCGAATTTACAGACCAGGCGGTCAACGAACTTCGGGCTCTCGGCAAGGAGGCTCGCTATGCCGACAGCCGTTCAACTATTGTTGACAACAGCAATATTACCGATTTCTATTCCAAGATCGGAGTGTCGGCTATATGTTTTGAAGATGACTTCTCCTATAAACTCCACCAGTTCAAGACTATTGACAACGAGCTTGTGGTGCGTGAGGGCAACAGATGGAAAACTACCGAAAACAATTACTATTGGAATGTGTGGACAAACGACTACAATTCCATAAGATTCTATGCCTACGCTCCTTTCGGCACACCCGGACTTAGTACTACTGATGACCACGAGGACGGCACACCGCAGTTTGAATACACGATTGCCGAAGACGTTGATGACCAGATAGACCTCGGAGGAATAACCGTAACTGCACCGGCAAACTATCGACGCACAGTGCCCTTGAAATTTGACCACATTCTCTCCGGAGTACGGTTTCTTGTCGATGACCAGAATATGGCAGCGAAACTCACCAGAATCACTATCGGCGGCATTTACGGTAGCGGCAGATATAAGTACTCATTAAAGCCTTACGACCTCACCGACCGCGAGGATTTCTCCAATCCGAATATCAACGGTGGCAATCCGGCAGAAGATCAGGAAATTGAAAAAGGCACTTGGACTCCACTTGGCGAAGCCACTTCAGAGTATAACCTCAAAGATAAAGGAGTGGATTTGTATGCAGAGGACCGTGCTCCGGATCTTTCTCAATGGAGCCTTGAAGGAGGGGATGAATTCTGGTGCGTGACCGACCCTGACCGAATGTTTATGCTGATGCCGCAAGATCTTCCCGAAACAGCATATATTGAAGCAGAGTTCTGGGACGGTGAAGAACAGATTATAATGCGTGGTAAAATTGGCGGCAAGGACGATGAAGGAAATCAGCGTAAGTGGGATCAGGGCGTTATATACACCTACGTAATCACAACCTATGATGTTGAATATGTTCTCAAGCTCGTTAAAGAGGGTGGGCTTTATCCTTACGTTGGCGGTTTCGATGACAAGACCGTTGTGAGCTACGCAAAATACTACGACAAAGCCGGAAATATCCGCAAGATTGTTCCAATACCCTGGACTCCTGTGTTCTACGACCGTGACGGTATGGAAGTGAATAAGCCAAGCTGGGTGGAGGTCACCTATGATATCCCCGCCGACTCGAAAAAAGATTTCCGTCCAAATCAGTATGATTACAGTGCATACGGAACTGATGTCAATGCTTTCGTGACATACTTCGAGAATCATCTTGAAGACTTTGCATGCTGGGGACATGTGACAGTTGGACCGCAGGACGCATTGCGATCTAATCCACACACTCATGCTCTCAGAACTGCCGAGATGCTCGGTTCGGTGGAGCAACCGGTAAATCTTGCCGGAATATGGGCTAACAGACCGGATGAAACTGTGTCAACAGCAAACAGCTATATCGTCAACAATCCCGGATATTATAACATCCCCCTTGTTTATGGTAACGGTATTAAGAACTGTGCACCAAACCCACAGGCTTGGAACGGACAGATTAACAATGCCGGGGATTATCCGTTCATGACTCATCTGGACAACACGCCGATTACTCAACCATACATTAAGAATACTGCCACAATTAAAGATGCCGGCATTATAACCACTAACATTAAACATGCCGTTCAGCTGGTTCACCTAAGCGATGACTATCTTACAATATATGTTGACTCGGCATTCATCGGGCAAGGCAATACCACCGTGTGTATCAGAGACACAAGGGGTGATATAATGTGGAGCTGGCATATATGGACCACCGACTATGACCCCTATGACCCATCACTCATGCTTGAGAATCAGACAAAAGGCACTATTAAGATACCGAACAACATCGGTGAAGTATATGATTTCATGCAGATTAATCTCGGATGGGTACATGCTGAGGATCTGGAGAGCGGTCCACGACGCACCATTTACTGGCGGCCTGTTCAAAATCGAGGAAAAGCTATAATTCAACCGAGTAAGGTGCATGATAAGAAACCTGATGTACAGGCGCCCGGTAAGTTTACTACCAAGAATAAGTATCGTATATCTCAGGATCACTATCTTGCATCGCACTCCGGATATGCACCTTATTATAACTGGGGGCGTAAAGATGCTTTGCTGCGAACAATCCACATGCCGTTCCCCGCTTCGTTTGTCACACCCGAGGTTGTACCGGGAAAGTACAGCTACCGCTGGCTCTTTGACAATACTGACCTTACCTCAGACGGGCACTCGATTGATGAAGGCTACTGGTACTATGGGAACTTTACAATGGCTCAATCCCACCGTATTCCATGGCCACTCCTGTGCGACTATAATGCTGTCTTGCATGAAGACGGTAAGACATGGGAAGGTACTACCGATGCAGACTACTATACTACTTGGTGGAAAGGTAAATACACCTCAGTCAGCAATCCGTCATTTGTTCCCGTTACATTGGCAAACCAGCCAATACGACCTATGGGGCATTTCAACGGAACAAACGGTATCCTTGCTACTGACTACGACCGTTTCGATGATTTATGGTGTATCGGGCAGAATTCCACCACATATCTTGATGAAATAGACGGATCGGCGCAGCATCAGGTTATAAAATCGGTTTATGATCCATGCCCTCCGGATTTCATGGTGCCACCAAACCGTGCTTTTGATAAAATCAATCAAACTGATGGTGATGGCTCATGGGTTATGATATTTAGCGGAAATGACCTGACCGGATTTGGATACGGTAAATATGTATTCGCACAGTTTGGTCTTGAATTACCGGGTATGCCTTACCTCTCAAGCCGTATCGGTGGAGGTGGAGACAGTCAGATTAACTCCGAGCGCGCCCCCCAGTGCGATAGAATTGAAGAACTGGTGCGACCCGGATACCCGGACATGCGTTACTGCTTCCCGATGGAGGAAATTCTTTTTGGAAATACATGTTCGCTCTGGACCGCAGATATTAGCATCTTTAGCGGCAGCGGTCCGAAGGGTGATATAATTGGTGGATCCATTTTTAATATTACCGGACAATTTTCAACATCCCCCGGTGCACAGCTCGGTGCTAACGGCCCGACCGCGCAGGAGGCTACCGACCCACGACCGGCGTCCGGATTCGGATGGTCTGCCGGAGCCAGACATATTCGTCCTGTGAGAGAAAAATAACACTTCTTTCATTTTGGTTATGGATTGGTTGCAGACAGTGTTTTTCGAGCATTCGCCATTACAGGCGGTAGTGGTTATTTCCGTCATCATTGCAGTTGGGCTCGGACTCGGTAAAATTCACTTCTGGGGAGTCAGTCTTGGTGTCACATGGGTTTTCTTCGCGGGTATCCTTGCCGGACATTTCGGGCTGTCAATTGATCCCGCAATGCTATCTTATGCTGAAAGTTTCGGACTGGTTCTGTTTGTTTATGAATTAGGACTG
This sequence comes from Paramuribaculum sp., assembly GCA_029062075.1. Classification (GTDB taxonomy): domain Bacteria; phylum Bacteroidota; class Bacteroidia; order Bacteroidales; family Muribaculaceae; genus Paramuribaculum. The sequence goes on along the minus strand of JAIDQW010000488.1, from coordinate 1,072 downwards.
AAGGTTGGACCAGGTTTTTTCAGTTCATTCAGAACCGGGGGCATTAAACTGAATCTGATTGGGTTGGCGGTGGTTCTTCTCGGCACATTTATGGCTATCGGGTTTTCAATCTCAATGAATATACCGATGGCGGATATGGTCGGTATTGTTGCCGGTGCTACAACAAACACTCCTTCGCTTGGAGCTGCCCAGCAAACCCTTCAGCAGCTCGGACAGAGCGCCAGCGGAGCCGCCCTAAGCTGTGCTGTTACATATCCCCTCGGTGTTGTGGGTGTGATTCTTGCAATTATTGTGATAAGAAAAATTGCGGTTAAGCCCCCTGACCTTACACCGCCGGTAGCGGAGACAACTCATTCGGGAGCATACATAGCTGCCTTCCAGATTCATAATCCTGCAATTTTTGGAAAAACTGTCAAGGAAGCGGCTTCCTACATTCAAACAAAATTTGTTATCTCACGATTGTGGAGACAAGGAGTGGTCAGTATCCCCACTTCCAACACACCGTTATTGGAAGGAGACAGACTGCTTGTTATCGCTACAGAAAAAGATATGCCGGCACTCACTGTTCTTTTCGGAGAGCAGGAACATACCGATTGGAACAAAGATGACATTGACTGGAATGCTATTGATTCAACCCTTATTTCACGTCACATTATTGTGTCACGCCCGGAAATAAACGGGAAGCGACTCGGCTCTCTCAGACTTAGAAACAACTATGGCATCAATATTTCAAGGGTTCTCAGAAGCGGAGTGTCACTGCTTGCACGACCCGATCTTGTGCTTCAGCTCGGTGACAGGCTCACTGTTGTTGGTGAAGCAAAAGCTATTGAAAATGTTGAAAAGGTACTCGGAAACACCACTACAGCTCTCAAAGACCCGAATCTTGCTGCCATTTTCATCGGTATCGTTGTCGGACTTCTACTGGGCAGCATACCTATTTTTGTACCGGGAGTAGGAGCTCCGGTCAGGCTCGGACTTGCCGGCGGACCCATTGTGGCAGGCATTATCATAGGAGCTTTCGGTCCGCGCTTCCGCCTTGTCACCTACACTACCCGCTCAGCAAACCTTATGC
>JAIDQW010000487.1 GCA_029062075.1 Paramuribaculum sp. | reverse complement strand
AATATCCACCCGGTTTGAGCGCAGCCCAGAGGTTGGCTATGATTTCTCTCTGCCTTTTGGCACATGACTCGACGAGGGCCGGAGACCATTGCGCCACAGCCTCGGCATCTTTTCGCATCATCCCCTCACCCGAGCATGGCACATCGGCGGCAATGATGTCAAAGAGCGACTTGAACTGTCTGAAAAATTTAGTGTCACCATCGGTGACCTTTACATTCGGGGTGCCCCATTTGGCGAGGTTTTCCCTGAGAATCTCCGCACGGTTCCGAACAAATTCATTCGCTACCACCACGCTTCCTTCAGGCAGGGCATCTATCACCGCGGTTGTTTTTCCACCGGGTGCGGCGCAAGCATCAAGCCATTTTACCGGCTGCCCGTCCGCCAGAAATTCCGCAACACGGGCAATAAACATCGAAGCCGCATCCTGCACATAGTATATGCCCTGATGCAGAGCAGGGTCAAAGGTAAACGCCCCTCTGGAGTGCAAATAAAAGCCGCCGTGCCACCAGGGCACCTTGTCGGCGAGTGGTGGAACGGCGGAATATTTAGCTCTGTTGAACCGCACAGATACTTCAGGCGCGGTTCCGGCAAGAGTTTCGGCAAGATTGCTGAAAGGAGGGAAGCTGAACCCCTCTATCATTTCTACAAAACCCTGTGGTAAAGCCATATCAGATAGATAGACGGCGGAGGGTGTCGAGCAGCGCGCGGTTTATAGGCTTATCGTACTTTGTAGCCTTTGAGAAGGGCACATAAACGATTTCATCGTTCTTGATACCGATCATTACGTTACGCTGGTCGTCGAGGAGTGCATCAATAGCCGCGGCTCCCATACGCGAGGCAAGGATACGGTCGTGGGCTGTGGGCGAGCCGCCACGCTGCAGGTGTCCGAGGATAGACACGCGCACATCATAGCCGGGATATTCGTTTTTCACACGCTCAGCCATACCCATAGCACCACCGGTGACAGGGCTTTCGGCAACAAGCACAATAGATGAGTTCTTGCTCTTACGGAACCCGTTCTGAATGAGTTCGGCAAGCTGGTCAACCTCGGTGGATATTTCCGGGATGATAGCAGCCTCGGCACCGGATGCGATAGCACCGTTCAGCGCAAGGAATCCGGCATCACGACCCATCACCTCGATAAAGAAAAGGCGCTCATGGCTTGTGGCGGTGTCGCGAATCTTATCGACGCACTCCATAATTGTATTGAGAGCTGTGTCATATCCTATAGTGGTGTCAGTGCCGTAAAGGTCATTGTCAATGGTTCCGGGCAGACCGATACAGGGGAAATTGAATTCGTTGGCAAAAATTCTCGCACCGGTGAGCGAACCGTCACCACCAATAACCACGAGAGCGTCAATTTCATGGCGACGGATATTGTCGTAGGCAAGCTGCCTGCCCTCCGGTGTTGCAAATTCGGGACATCTCGCAGTTTTGAGAATTGTGCCACCCATCTGAATGATGTTGCTCACATTCTGAGTCTTGAAATCCTGAATCTCGTCAGAGATAAGACCTTTGTAACCTCTGTAAATGCCTTTCACCTTGAATCCGCTGAAGATAGCGGAACGTGTGACGGCTCTGATAGCCGCATTCATTCCGGGAGCATCACCTCCTGATGTGAGAATGCCTATGCATTTGATTTCTGACATATACCAAATATTTAGTGTAAATAATTTCTATCGTTAATTCTCAATAATACCGGTGACTACATTAGTTGATCCTCCTCTCCAGGGTAACATGCCGTAGTACTTCTCATACACAAGGGTGACTCTTCGCGGTGAACCGACAGCCAAGTTCTGAATCTTTCTCGCCAGCCCGTCATCAGGCACCGTAAATGTGAAATTCCGGTCATAAACCTTAGCGGAATCCCCCAGAGCGCTTTCTGTAGCCATCGTACCTTCAAAGGTCTTGAAAACGATACCTCTCTTTTCAAACTCCGTAATGTAGCCTGTTGTTCTCGCTTCCACGGCATAAGGATTAAAATAGCGCACATAAAATATGCCGGCAATAACGAGAACAGCAATGGTGATGAGCCAAGCGAAAAATTTGCGGGCACGGTGCTTTTTTTTCGGCGCGTGTTTCTCCGGCTGCGGCATAGCAGGCTTTCCCGGTGTGAAATCAATTACTCCGGTAGCCGTGGATTGTGCTGTATTTTCTTCTTCGTCAAGAAAATAATCGTTATGCTCGTCAAGGTTCATTTTGTTTGAGTATTTTCTTAGAATGATGTTTGTCGATGCCAACGGCAATAAATGTGATTATTCCCAACACTATAAGCAGCAGTGTGTTGCACCACAGCACAAGATTTGCAAAGGCAGTGGTGTATTCTTTGGTAAGCTCCGGTATTCCGGCCGAGTACATGCTCAGTCCGAAAATGAGCGCCCACTGATATGGTCCGATGCCCCCGTTTGAGGGTACTCCCATAGATATACTTGAGAGCACGAAGCACACAAATACGGCAGTGATGCCATAACGCTCAACCACCATTTCCGTAGCCGGAAAAGCGAAGAAAGCGAGGTATAACTGAAAGAAGTAGCAGCCCCAGAGCAGCAGAGTGTATAATAGCCATTTGCCTTTACCCTGCATTCGGGAAATAACCGCAAAGCCTTGCCATATACCGGCAACCAGTCCCTTCACCGCCTTTACCGCCTTGTTATCCGGGCTATATTTCCAGAGCGCCCAGAGGAGTATGATAACCACCGGGATTGCAACCCAGAGCCATGGCGATGTAGCCAAGCCCTTAATGGTGTCAAGCATCTGCGGATTCTGGTGAAGATAGTCCATTATCTGCGGGCGCGCAAGGATAAGTGCCGCGAGCAACATTAGCAAAACAGTGATTGTGTCAGAGAGTCGGTCACACACCATTGATCCGAACACGGTTGAGAAGGGAGCCTTCTGCCTTGCCGAGATGTAGCCGGTGCGCCAGAACTCTCCAAGCCTCGGAAAAATAAGATTAACCGCATAGGTGCCGAAAATGGAAAGCACAGTGATGTAAAGCGGCGGAGTGACTTTGAGTGCGTAAAGCTGTATTTGCCAGCGCATTGCCCTGATAATGTGGCTGACCACACTCAAAGCGAGCCCTGCGGCGATCCATTTGAAATCGCACTGGGTGCGTATGATACGCATCATTTCGTGCAGATTCACCGATGTGAACAGCAGATAGCACAACCCAAGTGTGACAACAAGGGGAACACCGTACTTAACCAACGGTTTCCACCACTTGTTTTTCGCCTGTTGCGCCGATGATGATATTTCGTGTAGCTCAGCCATGTCTTAGAAACTGCAAATATAATTAAAATCATTTTATCAGCGGTCATCAATTATTTTCTAAATTTTCGCATAAACATCCACAGAATTAACCAAAACAACTAAATAATTGAGTCATATCTGATATTTTTTTCTAAATTTGGAGCAGTTTTTGAATAAGAAGATATGAAAAATGAGGATGTAATAATGTCAAGCTATGACCTTAAAGAGGTTTCATCAGATTTCAGCAAGCTGGGAACGGACTATATCTGCGCCCGATTATCTGACAGTAACCTATTCAGGAACATGGGTAAAGCTCCGACACGATTGAGCGGCATAATGGTGGCACTTATTCTAAACGGCGAGATAGAACTGGAAGTAAACCTTACACCCTATACCCTTAAATCGAATTCGGTAGCCGTTTTCGGCCCGGATAGTCTTATCCAGACCCATAACGCTTTAGGGGAGAAGCTTGAGGCTTACCTTCTGATAGTGTCGGAATCATTTATGCGCGACATTAATCTCGATATAAATATGCTGACGGCTGCAAGAATATCTGCTACTTCTGCAAATATCATCACCCTTTTGCCGGAAGAGAGCAGCCTGATGCAGAAATATTTCTCGCTGATCCATTCTAATACAACTTTCAATTCTGATGAGAAGTGTGTCCGCAGCATATCGCGCAGCCTGATATCGGCAACGGTTTACCAGCTAATTCAGTTCAGCCTCATCCATCCTCAGACAAATTCCGCCACCACTCAGATAAAGACACGCCGGTCGAGTTATGTCAAGGATTTCATACGGTTTGTGCATGAGAATCACCGAAGCGAGCGGTCGGTGGCATTCTATGCTTCAAAACTCTTCATATCTCCGAAGTATCTATCACTGATAATCAAGGAGTCAACCGGCAGAAGCGCTGCGGAATGGATAGACGAATATGTACTTCTTGAGGCAAAGAATCTTCTTCGGTTTTCGGGTAAGAATGTGCAGCAGATAGCCTATGAACTGAATTTCACGAATCAGTCGAGTTTCGGCAAGTACTTCAAGCATCTCACCGGAATGTCTCCTACCGAATATCAGAAATCGTAAGTTTCCACAAACATATATCCGCTTGAGGCGTTTGTTAGTATAGATAAAAAAAATAAAAAAATGAGTACAATTGATTTGAATGCGATAACCTCACCTGAGGATATCCGCAAAATGAGTATCGACGAGCTGAAGCAGCTTGCCGCAGATATGCGCAAGGCCTTGATAAGCAAGGTTTCGGCACATGGCGGTCACGTCGGTCCAAACCTCGGAATGGTGGAGGCTGTATTAGCCCTGCATTATGTGTTTGACACTCCCAACGATAAGATAGTGTTTGATCTGTCCCACCAGACCTATCC
>JAIDQW010000486.1 GCA_029062075.1 Paramuribaculum sp. | reverse complement strand
CGAAACATCGACTGCATGGGATGGATCCGCATTACCGAATTATCCAACGGCTACTCCCGTAATCTCAATATATAAATACACATTTCCGCCGCATACCGTCACAAATCCACATTGCCATAAGGTAATCAACTGTGGTGTCGTTTTAAGTGGAACACTTACTATAGTCTGCAAAGACGGAAGTTTCCACGACTTCCATGCCGGTGAACCATTGGTTGAGACGGATGGAGAAGTTCATCATGGAGAGAATCGCGGTGATGTTGATGCCGTGGTTCTTATGTTCTATGCAGGCGGCGGTGATATACCATTATCAATCCCTGCCGACAAATAAAAAACACAACTAATTCATTTGAATATGAATATATCCTTTCAATCTGTATTTAGTCTGACATTTGGCGTAATAGCTCTTTCGTTTAATGTGGCTGAAGCCCAAATTCAAGTAAGAGAGCAAGCGCATTCAGTTATGGCTGACTCTCTAAAACAAGAGGTGAAGGTAGAGAGACTTATTGAGACTTCCAACGCATGGGATGGTTCATCGCTGCCTGCTTATCCACAAACGCAGCCTGTCATTACCATAAACAAATACATCTTTCCACCTCACTCTGTGACAAATCTTCATTTTCATAAGATTATCAACTGTGGAGTTATACTCAGCGGTACATTAACTGTTGTAAGTGAGGATGGGACATCGAAATCCTTTCATGCCGGCGACCCTATCGTAGAAACATTGGGCACTATACATCATGGAGAAAATCGCGGTGATGAAGATGTAGTTGTACTGATGTTTTATGCCGGAGATGGTGTTACTCCGCTTTCTTTCCCGGTTGATAATCAAAGTAAATAACGTAATAGTAATATATGAAACGTATTCTAAGTTCAATGACCATCGCACTATTTGTAGCGATGGGGCTGACGTCTGCCACAGCCTCCGTTCAGTCAGCCGACAAAGTAAAGGTATTCATGCAACCGGATTCATACGTCGGCAGCTCGGTTCAATATGGCAACAATCCTTCAGCCGGGCATTATGCTCAGGCTGATGATGCAAAAATCTACTATGAAGTATATGGCGAAGGAAGCCCGATTATCGTTCTCCATGGTGGTGGCGTGGGGTGCACATACGAAATGGGACAATTCATTGACAGCTTGTCGCAAACCAACAAGGTAATTGCGATTTCAACCAGAGGTCACGGCAAATCGGAAATCGGCACCAAGCCGGTGAGCATTGAACAGCGAGCCAACGACATATATTCTGTGATTCAGGAGTGTGTTCCCGGTCAGAAAGTTAAAGCGATTGGTTTCAGTGACGGAGGTTATTCGGCCTACTTCCTCGCTTATCTGCATCCCGAGGTCGTTGACCGAATCGTTACAATCGGTGCGGGCGAAGCACTTCCCTTGACTCGCAAATTCGTCAAATTCAAGATAGAAGACATGGCTGCTCTTGACCCTGATTTTATGAAACTCCAGATGGCAATCTGTCCTGAACCGGAGAAGAAGCAGGCATATTGGGATAACTTCTATGATTTCTACAACACTGTCACTGTAAGCAAGGAGATTCTCAACAGCATAAAATGTCCTGTTTTGGTGATGGCCGGAGAGTTAGATCCCAACGCTCCACTTGCCACTGTCATTGCCGCATATTATATGCTCCCTAATAGTCAATTGGGAATCATCCCCAATGCCGGACATGGTGCTTTCATCGACAATTTCCAGGCAGTCTGGGATTGTGTCGTTCCTTTTATGGCAGACTAAATAAATTTGATAAAAAAACGTGAGTCCTTATGTCGAACTCACGTTAATTAAGGACTTTAAAGTGAGAAAAATAGCCTCTGGGGTGTTTAATAAAATTCCCACGAGGCTATTTTCTTGTACATATCCTTATTGACGGGGCTGGGATAACACATTCAGGTCATTGTTGTCGAGTAATTATCCTTGAAATATACCTGCCTGCAGCAATAAGAATAATTAAATATCGTAGTTTCAGATATATCTATAGATTTAATTAAATTGAGTATTTATTAGTTTGTTTCAATACCAAACATCATGTGAAGAGGTCTTGAGTCATCCCATGATTCAGCTCCATACAAGTCCTGTACGTCTGAAAAGACAATAGGGAGTATTCCGGCGGATGTGCCCATTATTTTTATATTATACGTATAGATTTTTGACTTTTCCCACTAACATATCGGAACTTGCATCCGTCTCTCCTATCTGCGGTTCTTCAGGTTGATAAGGATTGTTCTCAGTAACGATAGTTTCAGCCTGCGCCGAGAGAGGAAATGTCAGGGTCAGTAGCATTAATAATGATACCAATTGCTTTATGGGGTTCGTCTTATTCACTATGCTCATAATGGTTGATTTTGGGTTATTGACGTATTCGCCACCTATACGTTAACATTTCTAGTGAAGAAACCATCCCTATCTACAAATATACCGATATCACGAGTGCTATAATCCGGCACTTTATTCGTGAATTCTTCCAACCGGCACATCTGTCCAAATATGATAATTGTGTCTTTAATCATCTCTCTATCATGTAGCTTATTCTTATCCTCCTTATTAAATTAGGTAACTATTCCTTAGATTACCCTAAGAATAAATTAAACAAGTCATCTTAATGGATAAGACTTTGAATAGAAACGTGTTAGTACAGAAGCAAAGTTACGAAGAAATTTTGTAATTTTGCGACCGTCAAGAGTGACAACGTATTTGAAATAACAGAAAAGTGCCTTATCTCTTGTAAAATCGCCAGTTTAACAAAGAATACACGAGGCACGGTGACAGCTCATATAAAGTGGGCTGCCTATCCGTGCGTGTATTCAGGTGTTTGGCGATACCTACAAGAGTGCAAGGATAGCAGC
>JAIDQW010000485.1 GCA_029062075.1 Paramuribaculum sp. | reverse complement strand
TATCATAATTAAGGATACCCAGCCCAACAAAGGAACCAATGTTGTTGCAGCGAATTTACTTTTCATCTGAATAAACGTTTCCGATTTTTGCTTTATGATTGATATTTATCATAACATCGTCACCTCTGTAACTGAGATTATCAACAGTTATTCGATTAAGTGTAATCTCATGCTTTCTATTGATTTGTCCGTCAAAATCAAGATGTTTGATACAAGATGTTGCCGCACTATCCTGATTAACTGATATTTCCACACTATCCTGCCGTTTTGAGCCGATTTTCAGATAACCGATATTTGAATCATTGATATTCAGGGAATATTTCCAGGAATCGGGATAATTGACATATAGTGTATCTATTAATGTTGAATTTAGCCGAATATTGTAGAAGCTTGACAAATTTATTTTGCTTGCCTTTGTTCCGAAAAAAGCAACTTTTCTGAAGCTTGATCCCTTGTCATTGCCTTGAATATTTTCAGGTGTATCAGGAGTAGTTATAGTAAGCGGAGACTCTCCATTAAGAATTATCTCATTATAAATATCATTGTCATAATCGCATCTAAATGATATCATAAGAGTGTCATTTACCTCAGTGTATGATATATATTCGGCAAGTTCAGCCGGATATGTTAGCTGAGGTGCGCTTACAGTGTCACACTGCACAATGCTGATAGCTGAATTGGCATACACTCTGTCATTAGACAGAGAAAGAACAGTAAACGGTTTAATAACCTTTGTAACTGTTTCGCATCCGGCATTGATTACAATATCCTTAACCCGGAAATTCTGTCCTCCCGCAGCTATTACTGCCACTGTGATCATAGTCACAATCCAAACAGCCACAGCGGTGGCGATAAGAACTATAGTAGATTTTTTCATTATTTCGGTAGTTTATTGTTCTGGCAAAATTGTTCATATTCAGACGCGAGTTCAGCGGAAGTCCAGCCGAATGATTCTATACGTTCAAAAAAGTACGGGAGCTCTTCGGAATAGAATATCGCTCTACGCATAGACAGAATCAACTCAGGTGCGTTGTCGGCGACGAAGAATCCGAGACCACGCTTGTTATATACAATACCCTTTTGTTCGAGATACTCGTATGATCGAACCACGGTATTTGGATTAACTTCTACTTCAGCCGCATACTCTCTCACAGATGGAATTCTGCTCCCCTGAGCGTACTTCCCCGCTATGATATAGTCCATTAGCCGCTCGGCAAGCTGGAGATAGATAGCTTTATTATCGTTAAATATCATACGGTTTTATCGTTTGGTTGTAATAACATCCGTTTCTCTCAGTCTCCACCAAGCCATGCACCAGTTAAACAGGCACACAATTATTTCAAAACAGAAGAAAACATATCCGAAGTAATTGCTCATAAAGTGGTCTAAATGTATGTAAGTTTTTCCCTCCGACAATGTGGATCCGAGAGTGAAAACTGAAATTACGTAGAATAAAAACAGAGCGAAGAACAGAGCGAAGGTCTTGACTGCAGTGTATTTATACCAGAGTGTGCTTCCAAGAGCAAAGAATGATTGCACTGCAAACACTCCGGCAAATAATATGCATGGGAGAAGAACGGGATACTTATCGGTAGTCAAGAAGTTGATTGCAGCCTCGTTACCGAATATGGTGTAAAGCGGGGTTACCGGTGCAACAGTAATTTTAGTCATCAGATAAATATCTCTGAATAATTCAGCTATGCATATTGCCACAACATAAAATACAGTATAGAGCACCACATAAACCAACATTCTTGAAATAAGTTTTTCAGATGAATTTGCCGGAATCATGAGAGTTCTGATTCTGCCTTGCTTGGATTTAAGCTCTGAAAACATAAATGAAGCACCAAGTGCGGCAAATATATAGCCGATAATAATGTAGGTTGGTACGAGAAAAGGTATTGCCGGATCAAGATCGGGACGATACATGGAGTATGCTCGCTCGTAACTAACGTCTGAGGCTATTGAAATAGCAACACATATCAGAATACCGACTATTGCCGCCGCACAGATAAGCAGAAACTTACGGTTCTCAATAATATACAGCTTGAACAGGTCAAGTGTGCGCGATATACGGAATCTATTGTCAATCATAGTTTAGAGGAGTTTGTAATGTTAGTAAAAGCATCTTTCAGCGCCTGCGGATTGGCGAGTGCAAATTCAAATAGCGATTCAAGATTTAGTTCTGTGTCAATATCATCGGTATTGGGAATAATGATATTAGACCCTCCAACAGACGGCTGGGCATAAAGAGCGTTTTCTATAAGTGGCTGCTTGTCAGTACTAATGAATTTCAATCGTGAAAGAATTTTGGAAACAGGCTTGTCAAAGAGCACTTTGTTTGTCTCCGTGATTATAATGTGATCGAGAATACGGTCAATATCTCTCACCTGATGAGTAGAGATGAGAATGGTGCGGTCATCATTCATTGACGACACGATGAATTTTCTGAAGCGGCTCTTGCCCGGAATGTCAAGTCCGTTTGTAGGCTCGTCAAGGAGCAGGAGGGGAGTATTGCATGCAAGTGCGAAACACATGAACGCTTTCTTTTTCTGACCCATGGAAAGTGCTCCGAGATTCAGGTCCGGTGTCAGCTCGAATGTCTCAAGATGCCTGTGCAGATCCTCTTCACTGAAATTGGGGTAAAAGCGCGAGTTGAGGCGAAGGTACTTTTTCAGCGATATGGAAGGCAAGTCAAATTCCTCAGGCACAATGAAAATGTCGCTGATTGTAGAGGGTCTTCTCAACCGTGTATCGGTGTTGTTGAAAAATACTTTGCCGGAATCAGGTGTGAGTAATCCCGCAATCAGATAGAGTAGGGTTGATTTACCGGCACCGTTTCTGCCGAGGAGTCCGTAGATTCCTCCGGGAGCTATACTGAGTGAAAAATCACTCAGCACCGGGTGTTTCTTTTTATAAGCAAATGAGATATTCTGTACTTCAATCATAGTGTATTAGTATAATAGTACACTGCAAATGTAGATATAATTTTTCCAATCCACCAAATATTTTTAGAAAAAAATCAGCGAAAAATTATTACCAGAATCTAATTTATTGAACAAAAGAAAGTTATGAGGAATGGAGTGGCGATATCTATCAATAC
>JAIDQW010000484.1 GCA_029062075.1 Paramuribaculum sp. | reverse complement strand
GCTCAGAATATATACTTTGTATTTTTTTCTAAGTTGTCTGAGGGCATCCAGTCTTGCTTCGGGTATTCCGAGCAGAAAGTCACTGAAGGCATTATCCATTTGCTCATCGGTAACACCTTCGGGCAAAAAGGGCCGGAGTGCTTCATGAAATTCATCAACGGATATTTTCCCGCTTTCAAGGTCTCCGAATGGTCCTGTCTGAGAATATTCTCCAAGAAAATTATCGGGATTTTCCATGCCGAGCTTTTTGAAAGCTTCCACGCAATGATTGCGGTCGATATTCATAATAACTCCGCCAAGGTCAAAAAGTAAGTTTTTAATCATGTCAAGTCGGATTGTGTCCGCAAATTTAGCAATTTGTTTGGGAATTCAGGTATTATGTTTAATTTTGTCACCAAACCTGAAGAAATATGGAAAAGATTGACAGCCTGGACAGAAAGATACTTGAGATAGTGATGTACAATGCCCGAATCCCGTCAAAGGATGTGGCTGTTGAATGTGGTGTAAGCCGTGCAGCTATTCATCAGCGCATTCAGCGCATGATAGATCTTGGCGTAATCACGGGGTCGGGTTATCATGTCAATCCCAAGTCGCTGGGTTTCAGTACATGCACTTATATAGGCGTGAATCTTGAGAGCGGATCCATGTATCGTAAGGTCGTGCCGGAACTTGAAAAGATTCCGGAGATTGTAGAGTGTCATTTCACCACCGGTCCTTATTCAATGCTCCTAAAGCTTTATGCGCGTGATAATGAGCATCTTATGGAGCTCCTAAACGGTAAAATACAGACAATACCAGGTGTGAAGGGTACAGAAACCCTTATATCTCTGGATAACAGCATTGTGCGTGAGCTCCCCGTGGAGATGAAGAGCCGCGGGTAGGGCTAATGAAGATGGGGACTAAATAAATTTATCGTCAAATTTCGCCTGCACATCATTGACAATCTGCTTGATGCGCTGCTCTTCACTTTTAGGACAAATCATCAGCACGTCGCCGGAGTCAGCTACGATATAATCTTTGAGACCTGATGCCACAACGAGTTTCTTGTCAAGCAGGGCAAAGATATTTCCTGTGGAGTCATAGGCGAGCAGGTTGCAGTTTCGCGTTACGTTTGCATCTTTGTTTTTTGGAGAGTTGTCATAAAGTACGCTCCATGTGCCAAGGTCGCTCCAACCGAAATTCACACACTCCACAAATACGTTTGCAGCTTTCTCCATAATTGCGAAATCAATGGAAATACTCGGGCATGCTGGGAAATGCTCGTTGATAAATTCCATTTCCACCGGTGTTCCGAATGCTTGCTCTCCGCGCTTGAATTCACATTCCAGATCCGGTGCGTAATTATGGAGAGCCTTGATGATAGACTCGGCAGTCCAGAGGAATATTCCAGAGTTCCAGAAGAATTCTCCGGATTCAACAAACACTTTGGCAAGCTCAAGGTCAGGCTTTTCGGTAAATGTTTTCACCTTTAGAATTCCGGGCTCTATTTCCTTACCGATCTGAATATATCCGTATCCGGTTTCCGGGCGTGTGGGATGTATGCCGAGTGTGAGAAGCGCATCATTAGCCTCAACAAATTCAAATCCTCTCTGAACTGTTGCCGCAAATTCCGCCTCATTAGTTATCAGATGGTCGCTGGGTGTGACAATCATGCTTGCCTCAGGGTCTCTTGCAAAGATGTGATGTGCAGCCCAAGCAATGCAAGGAGCCGTATTCCTTCTGCAAGGTTCAAGCAAAATATGTTCTTTATCAAGTTCGGGTAGCTGTTCTCTGACAATGGGCTCATACAGAGCGTTAGTCACAACAATAACATTCTCTTTGGGTACGATAGGCTTGATGCGGTCAAAGCACATTTGCAGAAGTGAACGTCCTGTTCCGAGAAAGTCAATAAACTGTTTGGGCTTATCGGCGCGGCTGTAGGGCCAGAAGCGGCTACCTACTCCTCCGCACATTATAACGCAGTATCTGTGTGAGTTAGCTTCCATAATTAGTCTGAGAATTGCAATCAGTTAATTTCATGGTTTAGCAAAAGTGCATAATCCGTGTGCTAAATTAATAATAAGTGTGATATTGTAAAAGAAACAGGCATAAAAAAAGAATGAGTAACGCAAGCAAGCTTGACAATTACTCATTCTCCTCTCTCCTCTGCGGTATGGACGGGACTCGAACCCGCGACCCCCTGCGTGACAGGCAGGTATTCTAACCAGCTGAACTACCACACCGGATATTATGGAAATGCTCCAGGGTTTGTTCCCTTTTGCGAGTGCAAAGGTAATATCGATTTTTATTCTGTGCAAATATTATGCAAAAAAAATCTCAAAAAAATATCCGGCATCATATCTATGGTTGTTTATTAGGGTGATAAATAGCTGTGTATGACTATGTGTGGTGCATAAGAATAAATTGGGGGAGTATATATCAGCTACTATTAAACAATGTTAATGAAATAAGGGATAATCTAAAAAGCGGTTTCATAGACAAAACTGTTGCCGATTAGTTGTATCTTTGCACTCATACGCGCTTATATGATAGAGGTAAAAGATATACGCAAGAGTTTCGATCATCTTCAGGTTCTGAAGGGGGTGAGCGTCAGCATCACTCCCGGGGAGGTGGTGTCTATCGTAGGGCCGAGCGGTGCAGGTAAAACTACTTTGCTACAGATTATGGGTGCCCTTGACACTCCTGACAGCGGAAGCGTTGATTTTGATGGTGTGAATCCTCTCAGGCTGTCCGGTTCACGACTCGCGCGTTTTCGTAATGCCAATATCGGTTTCGTGTTTCAGTTTCACCGACTGCTGCCGGAGTTCAGTCTGGTGGAGAATGTGGCTTTGCCAGCACTGATAGCGGGAGAAGGGAGGGCAGAATCTTTTGCTAAGGCGCGCAAGCTGATAAAATACCTGGGTCTTGAATGCCGTGAGTCGCACCGACCGGCAGAGCTATCGGGCGGTGAGCGTCAGCGTGCGGCAGTTGCGCGTGCGTTGGTGATGAATCCTAAGGTAGTTCTCGCCGACGAGCCTTCCGGAAGTCTTGATTCCAAGAACCGCGCCGAGCTTCACCGGTTGTTTTTTGACTTGAGGGATGATCTCGGTCAAACCTTCGTGATAGTGACTCATGACGAGAACCTTGCCGCGGACACCGACAGGTGCATAGTGCTAAATGATGGGCAAATAACAGAAATAATAACAAAAGAAAAACGATAATATCAAACAACATGAAAATTGCAAAGTTTCTCTCAGCATGTGCTATTCTTGCTTCAATCGCATTCTCTTCCTGCAATTCTGAAACAACAGGCTCATCCCCAGTCATTGCCTTTGTTAATTACGACGGAACAGCCACAGATGGCTACTCCCAGTTTGTTTATAGTGTGGCAAATAGTAATGAAACAATCACATTCCGTTCGAGAGTCGCATTCAATGATGGTGTTTCCATCGCAGTAGGTACTCGCATTTTGGGACAGTTCGTTATGGAATATGGTGAGGAATTAAAAAATGGTTCCGTGATTGAAAACCAGGGGCTGTTCGGTCTCACCAAATATGGCACCGTTTCAATTGAAACCATTTCCGGGAATCCTTCCTCAACCTCTCAGTTCTATCTGCAGTCGATTATGCGTGCCGGCAAGTATTTAGATATTATTGCTCTTGCAAATGCTAAAAACTCAGACCTTACCCTGGTGTGCGATGCATCCACTATGCTTTCAGACACCCCGGTGCTTTATCTGAATTACGAGTCTCAGTCAACCGATGTTGCAGAGACCCAGTACTTCGCTTCATTTGACATATCACCGGTCATCAGTCAGCCGAATGTTAAGAACATCCGGGTGATTATCGATAACTCAAACGGTAACAATGAATTTATTTTCCCAATTACAGAAAACAACAAGTAATGAGCAAACAACAGGAAATAAAGATAGAGCTTAGTCCGGAAGTTGCATCCGGGTTATACTCCAATCTTGCCATAATAAACCACGGAGCAGGGGAGTTCTTTCTCGACTTTATCACTGTTGCGCCAAACATGCCGCAGGCAAAAGTGCAGAGCCGGGTGATCATGACCCCTGAAAACGCCAAGAATCTACTCTTCGCGCTCTCCGACAACATTCGCAAATACGAAGCTACCTTTGGTGAAATCACTCATACCGAACCGATAGGAGCTAAGTCAAACGATATCCCCAATCCCTTCATGGGAGGGGCAAATGCCTAAACATCAATCCGCTACCGCGTTATGAAACCCAACAATCTCACCATTTATAATTCCCTTTCCAGAAACAAGGAGACATTTCAGCCAATAAATCCCGGAAAAGTAGGAATGTATGTGTGTGGACCCACTGTGTATGGCGATGGTCATCTCGGTCACGCCCGTCCCGCAATCACATTTGATATTCTCTACCGATATCTGCGCCACCTCGGCTATTCGGTGAGATATGTGAGAAACATAACCGATGTGGGGCACCTCGAGCATGATGCCGATGAAGGGGAGGACAAGATTGCAAAGAAAGCACGCATAGAGCAGCTGGAGCCTATGGAGGTGGTGCAGCACTATCTCAACCGCTACCATAAAGCTATGGAAAAGCTCAATGTGTTGCCACCGTCCATCGAACCCCACGCATCAGGTCATATTATCGAGCAGATTGAGTACATCAAAAAAATTCTGGAATCGGGCTACGCTTACGAGAGTGAAGGCTCGGTTTACTTCGATGTGAACAAGTACAACCGCGAGCACCACTATGGCAAGCTCTCCGGCAGAAATCTCGATGAGCTGCTCGCAACAACCCGCGCTCTCGACGGGCAGAGTGAAAAGCACAACCCCGCTGACTTTGCTCTTTGGAAAAAAGCCGCCCCCGAACACATCATGCACTGGCCAAGCCCCTGGAGCGAAGGTTTCCCCGGCTGGCATCTCGAATGTTCCACTATGGGCGAGAAATATCTCGGCGAAACATTTGATATTCACGGCGGAGGAATGGACCTCAAATTCCCTCACCACGAATGTGAGATAGCTCAGTCTGTGGCACACAACGGACATGATGCCGTGCGCTACTGGATGCACAACAACATGATTACCATCAATGGTCAGAAGATGGGTAAATCGCTCGGCAACTTCATAACCCTCGATGAATTTTTCACCGGCGAGCACCCGCTTCTCGAACAGGCTTACTCGCCCATGACCGTGCGCTTCTTCATTCTGCAGGCGCATTACCGCGGCACAGTCGATTTCAGCAACGAAGCACTCAAAGGTGCGGAAAAAGCACTGCAGCGGCTCCTCGAAGCATACCGCCGAATTGCAGCCCTCAAGCCATCTCCGGAATCGCAGGTAGATGTGGCTGCACTCGAAGTTAAATGCTATGAGGCTATGGATGATGACCTTAACACTCCGGTTGTAATAGCTACGCTCTTTGAGGCAGCATCGCTCATAAACAAAATCAATGACGGCACTCTCACAGCCACTCAGCAGGACATCGATGCGCTGAAAGCACTCTTCGATACCTTCCTCTTCGACCTCCTCGGCATCTTGCCCGACTCGCTCGCCACAGACGCCCCCGGAGCGGCAACCAAACCATTTGAGCAGGCTGTTGATCTCCTGCTGGAACTCCGAGCAAAGGCAAAAGCAGAGAAAAACTGGGCGACCAGCGACCTTATCCGCGACCGCCTCAACCAGGCTGGCTTCGATGTAAAAGATACCAAGGACGGCTTCGAGTGGTCCCTTAAACCCTGATAACAAACCAACTTCCGCATGGAAAAACTTAAGCAACTGATATCTTCCCCCCGCTTTATAGGAGGGGTTATCTCAATAATCGCAATAGCGATAATCTCGTTCATTTATTTCTACCCGGATGCCGCACAGGGCAACCAGCTCCGGCAGCATGACATGCAGCAGGGTGCCGCGATCGGGCAGGAGGCTAAGCTTTTCCATGAGGCAACCGGCGAGACAACCCGCTGGACAAACTCGCTATTCTCCGGAATGCCCACCTTCCAGATTTCACCCTCATATCCCTCCGACACCCTCTTCACATGGCTGAACAAGGTTATGGGGCTCGGATTGCCCGAACCGGCAAACCTTCTCGCTATGATGATGCTCGGATTCTTCATTCTTCTCATGGCTATGAAGATGCGCTGGTATGTTGCTCTCCTCGGGGCAATTGCCTACGGCTTCTCCTCCTACTTTATTATTATCATAGGAGCCGGACATATCTGGAAATTCACCACCCTCGCCTATATCCCGCCAACAATTGCAGGAGTAATACTCTGCTACCGTGGACGCTATCTTACCGGAGCCGCACTCGCCGCGCTCTTCTCCATGCTCCAGATCAGCAGCAACCATGTACAGATGACCTACTACTTCCTGTTTGTCATAGCCGCACTGTCAATAGCCTTCCTTGTCAAGGCTATCAAAAAGCACAAAGTGGCTAAATGGGGTATCGCAACAGCTATTCTCGCCGGAGCGGGTGCGCTGGGTGTAATCGCCAACCTCCCCTCGCTTTACAGTACATACGAGTACTCAAAATACACAATGCGTGGAGGTCACAGCGAACTCAGCCGCAACAACTCGGAAGCAACCTCAGGTCTTGACCGCGACTATATCACCCAGTACAGCTACGGCACCTCCGAATCATTCACACTCCTCATTCCTAATGTCAAGGGCGGTGCTTCAAACAAGCCGGAAAAAGGTGAGAATCACCCGCTCTCGCTCTCCTCGCTCCCCGAAGCGCAGGAAATGGTGAACCAGGCGCAGCTCTCCCCGCAGGAAGCTCGCTTCCTTGAGTACATGAGCCAGTACTTCGGCGAGCCGGAAGGCACCAACGGTCCGGTGTATGTCGGCGCAATTGTCTTCGCACTCTTCCTCCTCGGATGCGTCATTGTCAAAGGATCTGTCAAATGGGCGCTACTCATCCTCACGGTGTTCTCGCTCCTTCTCGCACTCGGGCGCAACTGCATGTGGCTCACCGATCTGATGATTGACTACATGCCGATGTACAGCAAATTCCGCACCGTAGAGAGCATCCTCGTCATCGCCGAATTCACCATGCCGCTCCTCGCGGCTATGGCACTCCAGAAAATAGTTGTCACCAAAGACAAATGGGAGCAGTTCCGCAAGCCGTTCCTCTGGTGTTTCGGTATATCCGCAGGCATCTGCCTCCTCGGAGCCATCTTCCCCGGAATTTTCGGAAGTGCTATTACCGACAATGACCGCGCAATCGACTCCATGATAGCCTCCCAGCTCGCATCAATGGGGCTGGAGCCCCAGCAGGCTGCCGTATTCTCCCTCCAGAATCCCCGCCTATACGACGCTATTGAATCGCTACGCCACTCTATGGTGTCTGCCGACTGCTTCCGCAGCCTCCTCTTCATTCTCGCAGCGGGAACAGTCATATTCATGTACCTCCGCCGCAAGCTCACAGCCGCTCCGGCAATTCTCGCTTGCGCATTCCTCATCCTCGCAGACCTCTTCTCGGTCAACAAGCGATACCTCAACACCGATAGCTTCCTCACCCCGCAGCTCTCGCAGTCAAACCCCTTCCCACTCTCCGATGCCGACCGTGCTATCCTCGCCGACACCGCCGCAAGCTACCGCGTTATGGATATCCCCCGCTTCTGGCAGGCTGCACCTTCTTATCACCACAAAACCATCGGAGGATACCACGCCGCCAAGCTCACCCGCTATCAGGACCTCATTGACAGACACCTCGGTCACTTCCTTCAGGGCGCACAGACCGATGCCGACTGGGAAGTACTCAATATGCTCAACGCCAAGTACATCATTGACCACTCCGGCACACCGCTCGAAAACAACGAAGCACTCGGTAACGCCTGGCTCATTGACACGCTTGCATTTGTTGACGGTCCGGACGCTGAAATGGCAGCCCTCTCCACAATCCACACCGCTACAACTGCCGTTGCAGACCGCTCCTTCGCTGAAACACTAAAGGCTCCCGCCACCAAAGCTCCCGGCGACACTATTTTCCTCACCTCTTACGCGCCTAACCGGCTGACCTACCACTCCTCATCAGCCGCACCGACCCTTGCTGTTTTCTCAGAGATATACTTCCCCTGGGGCTGGCAGGCTACCATTGACGGCAACCCCGCGCCGATAGGCAGAGTCAACTACCTGCTCAGGGCTATAAACCTACCCGCCGGAAGCCACACCGTGGAGATGAAGTTTGACCCGCAGGCTGTCAACACTTCTATCACCGCCGCCAAGATATCTGTCATCCTCATCTATATCCTCCTCGCCGCCGCAATTCTCCTCACATTCATCCGTAAACCCGCGCCGGCACATGAAGAAACGGCTTAAGACTCTTCTCTCCATTCCCCTGCGGGCGTGGCGCTCGCGCGGCTTCGGCGTCCACTCGCCATTCGCCTTCAGCTTCATCACCGGAGTGCTCCGATGCCCCCACGGCTATTACGCTTACTCAGCAATCGGACCCTCCGCAGCAGCACGCCGCCTCTATCGCATAATAATAGACCTCGCCCCCGAAAAAGTCATCGTCACCGGACCGCTCTCCGACCCTTTAGCCGTTGCCGTATCCCTCGCCGCCGCTGAGGCGGAAGCAGCTCCATGCCGATCCAAACTCGCTGTCGTTCCCCCCGAAGCCATTGTCGGCATAGCCTACCTCCGCTCTATCCTCGCCGCCGGAGGAGCGGTAGTCTTCACCGACATCCGAAATACCCGCTCGGCTGAAA
>JAIDQW010000483.1 GCA_029062075.1 Paramuribaculum sp. | reverse complement strand
GTCATAAAGTACGAAGACTACGTGACATTAGGCTCGGAAGCTGCCGTAAAAGCCGCCGGAAAAATGGGTGTGGAAGGCAAGGAATATGTCGTGCAGGACGGCGACATAATGCACTTCCTCTTCAACGTTTAATCCATTTGTTGAATTTTCAGGATTCTGTAAGATCCGGAGCGTGATTCCTTACTCATCACTCGCTGCGGAGGTAATCTTCCGGAATTGTGGAAGCACTACCGTCGCGTTTCGCGAAGTAGTGAGGTGACATGATCTCAACGCCCGCTTCATTAAAGACATCCTGGATATTCTGGTGGAGATCAGATGTGATTTGTGCCAGACGGTCTGCATCCTTAATATAGGCGTTGATCTGATAGCATGGATAATAGTCCTGCAATTCGGTTTCAAGCACAAACGGTTTCGGATGTTCAAGCACACCCGGTGTAATCCGCGCTGCATTGATAAGCAGCTGGTGAACCAGACGCCACGGTGCATCATAGCCGATTGTCACTGTTGTGTGGATTATCAACCCGAACTGACGAGCAGACGCACTGTAATTGACCGTATGCGAAGACATTATGAAAGAGTTGGGAATAGTAACCACCTCGTTTTTCGGTGTGCGCAGGCGTGTAACAAACGGTGTTTTTTCAATCACGTTTCCCGTTGTATCGTTCAGTTTTATTTTGTCACCAATCTTAAACGGACGCATGTAAGTGATTACCAGTCCGGCTATGATATTGCCGATAACTGTGCTTGAGCCAAGCGATACTATAAGACCTACAAACACCGAAATACCTTGAAAGACTCCTGAATTCGATCCCGGGAGATAGGGATAAATCATAGCGATCATGAAGGCATAGAGCAGAAAGCGCACTATATTGAATGTGGGTTGAGCCCAATCAGGATAAAATCCGGCTATTTTCAGTTTTTCGTTGCTGATTTCATTGGTTATGTACCGCAAGCCCTTGATGATATATTTTATGCAGTACCATATCACTATGATAATGAACAGATTTGGAATATAATCGACAATAGACCGCAAAACCATCTTTATCGGATCGATGATATAAAGGAATATCTTAAGGGCAAGTTTTTCTGTCTTAGGAAATATGGCAAACAGAATAGGAACAGTGAACGCAAGTTGGACCAACAGCACAATATATCGGAGTATGTTGCTGAGAAAAATAAGCATTCTACCCAGAAGATTGGTATTCAACAGCTCATAGTCACGGATTATCACCGGCTTCAGGCGCTCCCGCTTGAAGCGGATTATCCGGCGCCTTAGCTTTCTGAACAGATAATTCGTAAGCTTGAAAAGCATATACTGTACCAAGATTACCGCAATAAACAATGCCGCACGCTTGGCAATCTCCAGAATATTATATCCCTCTTTGAGACTATCTATTTTAGCAGAAAGTATCGGCACATAGCTAACTGCAAGTTCTTCTCTGGTGACACCCTGCCAGAGAGCGTCCTGCTCGGTAATGCTTACTATTACTTTATTACCATACATTATGTCTATACAGTCAGGATTCTCTAACAGATGGATTGTATCGCCGCTTGCACTCCGGTCCTTACCTATCTTGCCAAGTACGTCAGTAATCATTTCAGCTCGGTCAAAAGCCGAGTAGCCACCGCGCTCAGCATATAGCGTAAACAGTGTGTCACCTTCAACTATCACCGGAACGCCCTTCGTCACAGCACGCAGAGAGTCGATTCGACTTAATTGCTCCGCAAGCTTCAGAGAATCCCACATCTGATTTGCTTCGAGTTGAGAACGTAGCAGTATTTCATTGAGTTTCATCTCCTGAAGCTGTAACGCCATTTCCTGAAGCCGTATTGAGTCCTCGCGATGTCGCTCTTCAATGCTTAGTGTGTCGCTTGACGCGCCATTCAGGGAGTCTGTCCCTATCTCTTTTTGCACCGTCTTGAGCAATTCCTCAGCCTTTTTCATCAGTTGCGCCTGTGCCGGTAATACTATTACCGACAAAGCTATGACAAACAGTATAATAACCTGCAATCGTTTCATCTAATCACTTTATTATTCCGACATTCTCACAAATATATACATTAATATCCAATCACCTGACATCACCTTGCATTTTTTCCTCATAATCCATTATTAGCTGCTTAAAGTCACACAGCAAAAGAGGATGCTTCGCTTTGAAACATCCTCTTGCCAACGCTATAGAATGTATGAACATTTCTGCATGGCGGCTTCAACGTCGGCAACTAGTGCCGCATCCTGCTTGTCACGGCTCACAATCATATCTTCCGCATCATTCAGGTCATCCTACCTACAAACAAAAAAACTTTGTCCAAACTAAACATTTTAGTTGTGCAACTAAAATGTTTAGTTTATATTCGCACCGTAAATAATAACCGATATGAATAAACTTACAGACCGCGAAGAAGAATTGATGGACATCCTCTGGAATAAAGGAGCCATGTTTGTGAGAGAGATAATCGCTGAGATGCCAGAACCCAAACCCCACTTCAATACCGTATCAACATTTGTACGCTTGCTTGAAAACAAGGGATTCGTGAAGCATACAAAGTTTGGCGGCAGCTATCGCTATGAAGCGGCTGTATCACGTGACGATTTCAGCAGATCAAGACTTAGAGATGTTGTTGACCATTATTTCGGCTCCTCACTCAAAGCATCAGTATCGGCATTGTTTCACGAAGAGAATATCAGTGATGATGAACTGCGATCACTTATAGAAACAGTCATCAGCCAACGCAAGAAAAAAACAAATTATTGAATTATGTCTCTGTTAGGATTTTCTTTCTCCTCAGGTATTGCCCTACTGATACTTGCTGTGGTCTATTTTTTCACTATGCGAAACACAACACATTTCGCCTTCAATCGCTTATGCCTGATTGGAATTTTGATTACTTCGCTCGCGATACCATTCATCAGTCTTCCACACTTCCAGTCAGGAGCCGATGGCTTGATTGAAGCAGGCGATGCAATTCAGATTACAACAGATGCCTATTACGGAATTCAACCCGAATTTGAAAACATTTTAAGAATAGCAGGCATAATCTACATTGCCGGAGTTTTAGTAATGATTGCACGTACTGTTGCCAATTTCATTTTTATATTATATCTGCACCGGGAAAGCCGCATTGCTTCATTTGGCGGATTCACAGTAAGAGTTCACCGTCATAACAGATTCCATGCGATGAGCTGGGGCGGTGATATTTATATTTCGGAGCGGTTGTTCAACAGCGAGGCTACCGAACTTAATATGATTCTGTATCATGAGAATGCGCACCGCAATAACCATCATTGGATTGACCTTCTGCTATCTAATGCCGTACTCGCTATCAACTGGTATAACCCTGCGGCATGGTATATACAGCACGAACTGATAGAGGTGCATGAATTTGAGGCAGACGCCATAGCTTCCGAACTCAGCGGAAATAAAATCAACTATCAATTATTACTTATAAAAAAGACTGCCGGCTCAAGATTCCAAGCTATAGCCGACAGTCTGAATCACAGTTCACTAAAAAAACGTATAACTATGATGATGAAAAATCGTTCAAAAAACAGCGCACGTCTGCGCTCACTCGCATTGCTTCCTGCAATCGCCGTCGCATTGGTATTAACCAACAGTTCTTGTGTCAAAGACGCTCAGAAAGAGGTTTCCCAGGCAGAGTCTGAAGAAATTCAGAATAGTGAGACTCTCGCAAATTACGCTTCGGAGACAGCAGACACAGATACCCTGAAAGGTAAATTGGTGGCTTATAACGAAACTGACTCCGACACTCATGTTGTCCAAATGACGATTCTAAAAGAAGCCGGTGAAGATATAACTGAATTTATTCATGCAGTAGCACTTCAGGCAAACTATCCTCAGGAAGCCATTGATAAAAACATTCAAGGCAGAGTATTAGTGGAAATAACTGTTGATGCCAAAGGTAAAATCATAACTACGAAAATCAAGCAAGGTGTCCATGAACTGCTTGACAAAGAGGCAATCAAGGCAATCAATAAAGTTATCGCATCCGGTACCAAATTTAATCTTGCTCCAAATAACGACGGTCAACTTGTAACCTCAGTCTTTGTGGTTCCGATAGACTTCAAACTCAAATAAAACATTGCAATACAAGAAAGAGGCTGCTATATATATTATAT
>JAIDQW010000482.1 GCA_029062075.1 Paramuribaculum sp. | reverse complement strand
ATGTCTATAAGAGACAGACGGAGGACTCACCATCCTCAAGGAAATACGCAATCTTATGCCGGAATATTCATATATTTACCTCGGTGACAATGCCAGGGCACCGTATGGCACACGGTCCTTTGATGTTGTGTATAATTTCACACTACAGGCGGTTAATGCGCTCTTCGGCATGGGATGCCCTCTGGTGATTCTCGCATGCAACACGGCAAGTGCCAAGGCGCTAAGAAATATACAGCAGCAGGACCTGCCCAAAATGGCTCCCGGGCGGAGAGTTCTTGGAGTTATACGACCCACGGCTGAGAATATCGGGTTAATGTCTGAAAACGGGCATGTTGGCATACTCGGTACTGAAGGAACCGTGAGCAGCAGAAGCTATGACATGGAAATTGCCAAGATTGCACCGCAGTTCTCTGTAACTTCTAAGGCTTGCCCTATGTGGGTGCCTCTGGTGGAAAATAATGAGGCGGAATCGCCGGGAGCCGACTATTTTGTTGATAAATATGTGAGAGAACTACTTGGCAGGGATAATGATATTGACACCATTGTTCTGGCGTGCACTCACTATCCTATTCTATACCCCAAAATCCGTAAGGCTGTTCCGGAGCACATTAAAGTGGTTACTCAGGGCGATATTGTCGCGGCAAGCCTTAAGGACTATCTTTACCGGCACCCGGAAATGGAGCAGCGGTTGCTCACTAACGGAGATTGCAGATATCTCACTACTGAAAACCCCGAAAAATTTACCGGACTTGCATCTGTGTTTCTTGATGAGAAAGTTAATGTAAGCCATATTGATTTATAATTAAAATAATTGACTATGAGACTTGACGGAAGACGCCGAAGCAACAACGTTCAGGACAAACGTGGCGGCTCAAAATCATTAGCTCTTGGAGGAGGCATAGGAGCTGTGGTCATTGCTGCTCTCATTGCATGGATTTCCGGAGGCAATCCACTTGATGTTCTTATGGCAAACTCCGGTTCTCTCCTTTCCGGTGGACAGGAAAACACTGAGTATGTTGCCGATGAGCAGGATAAGGAGCTTGAAGATTTTGCCGCTAAGATTCTTGCCGGTACAGAGGATGTATGGACACAGGAGTTCCGCAAGATGGGGCTGGAATATGAACCGCCTACTCTCGTTCTCTTCAATGGCTCTGTACAGAGTGGTTGCGGTGGAGCTACATCGCAGACCGGACCCTTCTATTGTTCTGCCGACAATAGTGTTTACCTTGATCTGTCTTTCTTCAAGGAAATGCGTCAGACACTCGGTGCGGACGGAGATTTCGCATACGCCTATGTGATTGCTCACGAGGTGGGACACCATGTGCAGAATCAGCTCGGAATTCTATCACAGGCGCATCAGGCAATGAGCCGGACTAATGAAACGGAAGCTAACCGCATAAGCGTTAGGCTGGAATTGCAGGCTGACTATTTTGCCGGTATGTGGGCGCATCACGACAACCAGATGTTCGGCTCGCTCGAACCTGGAGATATTGAGGAGGCACTTAATGCCGCTCAGAAAATCGGAGATGACTATCTCCAGAAAAAAGCTCGCGGATATGCTGTGCCGGAATCATTTAACCACGGCACATCAGAGCAACGGGAACGTTGGCTTAAAAAAGGATTACAGTTAGGAACTGTTGATGGAGGTGACACTTTCACTCAATCTTACACCGATCTATAAATATTTTAAGCATGAAAAAAATTGCAATTGGAATTCTTAGTGCATTGCTTTTTGCCTTTACTGTTAATGCGCAATCTAAGACACAAGGTACAAGTACACGCTCGGCGGTTGAAACCCTTATGCGGAACGCAGAGCCGTCACTCACTCTTGACACTGCCATGACTTCGGCTCAGTTTGCACAGTGGAAAAAG
>JAIDQW010000481.1 GCA_029062075.1 Paramuribaculum sp. | reverse complement strand
GGAGTATAGCGGACTCGAACCGCTCACCTCGACACTGCCAGTGTCGCGCTCTAGCCAGATGAGCTAATACCCCGATTGTGTGATGCAAAGGTAGGGATTAGTTTTTAATTACCAAAAAATCAGGGAAAAATGTAGATAATTAACCCGCAGCCACTACCTTTGCACCCGAAATGGAATACAGAGAGAAAGAGATATATAAGGTCACTCTGGTGGGGACCATTGTCAATGCAGTGCTGATTGCGCTTAAGTTTGTCGCCGGTATTTTTGGGCGAAGCAGCGCTATGGTTGCAGATGCGGTGCACTCGCTGTCGGATTTTGTTACCGATGTTATTGTGCTCATCTTTGTCAGGATTGCCTCAAAGCCGAAGGATGAGAGCCACGACTACGGCCACGGAAAGTTCGAGACACTCGCCACCATGATTATTGGCGTGATTCTTATAGGCGCAGGCATAGGTCTGATGATAAACGGAATAGGGCTCGTGCTGCGCAGTCTCCGAGGTGAGGAGCTGCCAAAGCCCCACATGATCGCCCTCATTGTAGCCGTGGCGTCTATTCTGTCAAAGGAGTGGCTTTACCGCTTCACTATCGCTGCCGGAAAAAAGCTCAATTCGCCTGCCTTGAAAGCTAACGCCTGGCACCATCGCAGCGATGCAATATCTTCCGTAGGTACTCTTGTGGGCATCGCCGGAGCTATGTTTTTTGGCGACAACTGGCGTATTCTCGACCCTTTGGCTGCCATCGTGGTGAGCTTCTTCATTGTAAAAAGCGGCTACGACATTATAGCCCCCGCCGCCGGAGAACTCCTGGAACATTCGCTCCCCAAAGAGCAGGAGGATGAGATAGAGCGGCTGGTACTCGGAGTTGACGGCATCAACTCGGTGCACAAACTACGCACCCGGCGCATCGGCAATACTATAGCAGTGGAAATGCACGCTCTTATGCCCGGAAACATCTCGCTTGCTCAAGCGCACAAGCGCGCTACTGAAGCGGAAAATGCTATCCGAAACAGATTCGGCAAAGACTGCTTCATCAACATCCACATGGAGCCCGAAAATGAGCAGGCTGTTATGCCTGCCCCAGCGGAGTCATGTGATAGCCGAGAGCATTAAGCTCCATTGCCATCCCCGCCAGATACAACTGATGTAACGCCGCGATATAGCAGCCCAGAGCAGTCTCAGTGCCCGGTTCTACATGCTCGTGATTCAGAATACTGAGCACTCTTGAGGCACATTCAGCCACCAGTTCGGTAACCTTTTCAGCCGCCTCCCCGGCATAACCGAGAATCTTCTCCACAACAGTCTCATCCATGTTGTCATAACCGTTCATATCGCGGATACTCTCATAGATATCTTTCTTCGCGGAGTACTTCTCCCAGTCAGTGTCCCAATAAAAAGCCATGGTCATACCGATAAGCATCATCCAGCCAAGCGACACTACCGGATACTCCTGAAACTCCTTCGCACCGTCAGGCAGATAAGCGCGCGCTATCTCGCCCCAACGATCCTCGACATCAACACATTCAGGCACATGACTGTCAAGAGCCTCCTTTTTCTGGAGAAACTCAATCAAATCCTTACGCACCTTCTCCTCAAACTTATTAACAAGTTCCTTACTGTTATCGTTACTCATAATACCAAATATTTTTATCAATATAACGCTCCATAACCC
>JAIDQW010000480.1 GCA_029062075.1 Paramuribaculum sp. | reverse complement strand
TTTGATATGTAACTGTTTGATTATTATTCTATTTTATTTATCTCTCATTGCCTCAATGGGTTTGATTTTCATAGCCTTTATAGCCGGAATCAATCCTGCGGCTGTGCCGAGTACAAGAAATACTATCATAATTGTCAGGGCGTGTGAAAAATGAAGTTGGAAATGAGCGCTACCGAGCCATTCGTCGTAAGTTAATTTATCCACGATGGTGAGTACGAGAGTTGCAAAACATATTCCTGCTGTTCCCGCAATAGCAGTGAGAACCATACCTTCTGAAAGAATCTGCACCACAATGTCTCTCGGCTTGGCTCCTATTGCGCGGCGGATACCGATTTCCTGTGTGCGCTCTTTCACGATAATCCACATGATGTTTCCAACTCCGATAATACCGGCGATAAGAGTTCCGGCTCCTACAAAGAGCGCGAGCAGGCTCACTCCGAGAAAAAGATTATCGACCATGCGGAAAGCCTCAGCCATATTCATCATCCTTATAGCCGGCTCGTCATCTGGATGTATAGGGTGATTGTTTCTGATAGCTCTTATGATATTCGGCTTCAAGTCATCTGGATCTATCCCTTTTTTAGCGGTGAAGATGAAGAAACCCCAGTTGTTTCTCACATTCATGGCTCTGCGCATCACCGATGCAGGTATCAGTGCGCTCTCATCCAGTCGGGTTCCTATATTAGCTTCGTTTGCCTGAGCAATAACACCGACAACCTGAAAATATACATTCCCGATATTAACGAATTT
The DNA here is from genome assembly GCA_029062075.1 of Paramuribaculum sp. Taxonomy (GTDB): domain Bacteria; phylum Bacteroidota; class Bacteroidia; order Bacteroidales; family Muribaculaceae; genus Paramuribaculum. The sequence goes on along the minus strand of JAIDQW010000480.1, from coordinate 1,201 downwards.
ACCAAGGCAATCATCATCTCCAAAAATTTCATCAGCTACGCTCTTACCGATTAAAGCCACTTTGCGGTTGTTGAATTCATCAGTTTCGTTAAGAAGTCTGCCTTTAATAACAATAGGTTTCTGAATGTCGAAAAACTCCGGTTCCACTCCGCTTAGCTGAAGCCGTTTATTCTTAGTGCCGTATGCCAGATTGGCACTTAGCTGTGACACACCGGAGGAGAATTCTATGCCCGGTGTCATGCGACGTATATCAGCGAGGTCATTTTCGTTGAGATTCCACTGCATACCTTTGTTAAAGCCCTTGTAAGGCATAGTGGTACGTCCGGGAAAGATTGCTCCAAGATTAGTATCTATACCGTTGAAGTTCCTCATCAACATTCCTTTAAGCCCTCCGGCTCCTCCCCAGAGCAGTGATAGCATTGCCGTGCCCCAGAAAATACCGAAAGCAGTGAGAAAGGTGCGGGTTTTGTTTCGAGCAAGTGTCGCACCGATTTCGCGCCAGTTCTCTATGTCAAATACAGGATTTTTCATTGTGTCAAAAAAAATTATTCGTCGCGAAGGGCTTCTACAGGTTTAACTTTTGTAGCTTTTATTGCCGGGAAAAGTCCGGCGAGCGCACCGGCTATAATCAGCACTATGGTCACTTCGATAGCTATTGAAATATCAACGGTTGGATTGTGGAGCACATCGCTCTTACCGAAAAAGTGATTCACAGTCTGCATCACAACCATTCCGAAAAATATTCCTATGTAACCGAAAAGGGTGGTGATAGTGACACTCTCAAGCACAATCTGAATGAGAACCGAGCGAGGTTTTGCCCCGATAGCGCGGCGAATACCTATTTCATGGGTGCGCTCCCTCACCGAAACAAACATGATGTTGCTCACTCCCACAATACCGCTTAGCAGTGTAAGTATGCCTATAACCAGTATAGCAATGTGGAGGTATCCGAGTGCATCTTTTTCACGGAGATAACTCGCGAAATAGTTGTATAGATACAGGGCGCTCGAATCGTCCTTGTCAAATTCATGCGCCTGAGCCAGAGACTGCCTTACTGCCTCGGTAGATGCCTCAGAAGTTTCGAGAGAATTTGCTCCTTCCTCAGTGAGGAGCACCTGAAGGTTTGACAGAGTTCCGTCCGAACCTGATAGGGTCATAATGGTGCTGAACGGTGCATAAACATCAGTGAGCCATCTATGGT
>JAIDQW010000048.1 GCA_029062075.1 Paramuribaculum sp. | reverse complement strand
GGCAATGATAGCGCCGATCACCTCATACATATCGTAGGGGCGGGTAGCGGAATCAGGTATGATTTCATTGAGGCTGTCTTCGAGACGGTCAATAGGATCGGTGCAAGGCATCAACGGCGGCTCCTCAAGATTGTTCTGAGGAATGTAGCTGAAGAGCTTACGGATAATTTTCAGAGTCTCTTCGCCATCAGCAGCTGCAAAGTGAGCCACACCGCTCTTGGTTGAGTGAACCTCGGCACCGCCGAGCTGATCCTGAGTCACATCTTCACCGGTAACAGTCTTTACAACTTTCGGACCGGTGAGGAACATATATGAAATACCCTTGGTCATGATAGTGAAGTCAGTCAGAGCGGGAGAATAAACCGCACCGCCGGCACACGGACCGAGGATACCTGAAATCTGGGGAATTACACCAGAAGCAAGAATGTTACGCTGGAAAATTTCTGAATAACCGGCAAGAGCGTTGATACCCTCCTGAATACGGGCACCGCCTGAGTCATTAAGACCGATAACGGGAGCACCCATCTTCATTGCCATATCCATGATTTTGCAAATCTTCTGAGCCATTGTTTCGCTGAGTGAACCACCGAACACAGTGAAATCCTGAGCAAAAACATAAACAAGGCGACCGTCAATTGTACCGTAACCGGTAACAACACCGTCGCCTAAATAACTTTTCTTTTCCTGACCAAAGTTGTGGCAACGATGGCGCACAAACATGTCAATCTCTTCAAACGAACCTTCGTCAAGTAACTGCGCTATGCGTTCGCGAGCTGTATATTTGCCTCTCTCGTGCTGCTTCTGGATAGCTTTTTCACCACCACCCAGGCGAGCTTCATTGCGGAGCGCTATTAGCTCCTGAACTTTTTCAAGCTGATTGCTCATTACAATTATATGTTATTTGTTAATGATTTTTCTTTACATTATTTCTTTGCAGGATCTTCGCAGAATTCAATCAGAGTGCCGCAGGTGCTCTTTGGATGAAGGAATGCGATGTTAAGACCCTCTGCGCCTTTGCGGGGTGCCTTGTCTATCAGTCTGCCACCTTTGCTCTCTACTTCTGCAAGTGCATTTGCTACACCGTCCTCAATTGCGAATGCGATATGCTGAATGCCGCCGCGGCCACCGTTGTTGGCTATGAATTTTGCGATAGCGCTGTCTTCTGCTGTCGGCTCAAGTAGCTCAATTTTTGTATCACCAACCTTGAAGAATGCTGTGCGCACTTTCTGGTCAGCAACTTCTTCAATAGCGAAGCACTTCATGCCAAGCATATTTTCATAAAAGGGGATTGCCTCATCGAGGCTGGGCACTGCAATGCCTACATGTTCAATGTGAGAAATATTCATAATGATTGTTTATAAAGTTGTTAGTCAATGTTATATCTGAACTTGACATAGTTTCGGCTGCCACTGTTCAGAGTGCAAATATAATAATTTTGTTAACATCCTGCTAATAATATTATATAAATAGGTGTAAATTCAAAAAATCAGAACGACAACCTCTCGGTCATTAAGGTCTCCGACTATTATTTTGCTGACAAAAGTGTCACATTATTTAACCGTATTGTCAGTATGTCAGTTTATTGATAAATATGTAAAGTATTGATACATACAATATTTAATATGGTTCAAACTTTTTTGGCACAACATTTGTTTTTTTATTGACAGCGTAAGACAAATAATTGTCAGCGTAACGAGATTAGAAACATAAAAAACAACATAAAACTATTTGAACTATGGGAAAAATTATTGGTATTGACTTGGGAACTACTAATTCCTGTGTCGCAGTACTTGAAGGAAATGACCCCGTTGTTATTCCTAACAGCGAGGGACGCAACACAACCCCGTCTATCGTAGCATTCGTTGACGGTGGCGAGCGTAAGGTCGGTGACCCCGCTAAACGTCAGGCTATCACCAACCCTAAACGTACTATCAACTCAATCAAACGTTTCATGGGTGAAAATTGCAGTCAGGTTGCCAATGAAATTGAAAGAGTGCCTTACAAAGTTGTTTGTGGCACAAACGACACTCCTCGTGTTGATATTGACGGCAGAGATTACACCCCGCAGGAAATCTCGGCTATGATTCTTCAGAAAATGAAGAAAACCGCTGAAGATTACCTCGGACAGAGCGTAACCGAAGCTGTTATCACTGTGCCTGCATACTTTAACGATGCTCAGCGTCAGGCAACCAAAGAAGCCGGTGAAATTGCCGGTCTTACCGTTAAGCGTATTGTGAACGAGCCTACTGCAGCAGCGCTTGCTTATGGTCTTGACAAAACAAACAAAGATCAGAAAATCGCTGTATTCGACCTCGGTGGTGGTACATTTGATATATCTATCCTTGAACTCGGTGATGGCGTGTTTGAAGTGAAATCAACAAATGGTGATACTCACCTCGGTGGTGATGACTTCGACCATGTGATTATTGACTGGCTCGCTGATGAGTTCCTTAAAGATGAGGGCGTTGACCTCCGTAAGGATCCTATGGCTCTTCAGCGTCTTAAAGAAGCTGCCGAGAAAGCTAAGATTGAACTTTCAAGCGCAACAAGCACCGAAATCAATCTTCCTTATATCATGCCTGTTGACGGTGTGCCCAAACACCTTGTTAAAACCCTTACAAGAGCTAAATTCGAGCAGCTTGCCGACAAACTCATTCAAGCAACAATCAAGCCTTGTGAACAGGCTCTTAAAGATGCCGGCTTGACAGCTAAGGATATTGATGAAGTTATTCTAGTTGGTGGTTCAACCCGTATCCCCGCTATCCAGCAGGTTGTAGAGAAGTTCTTCGGCAAAGCACCCTCAAAAGGCGTTAACCCCGATGAAGTTGTTGCAGTTGGTGCAGCTATTCAGGGTGGTGTCCTTTCAGGAGATGTGAAAGACGTCCTTCTTCTTGATGTTGTGCCCTTGAGTGTAGGTATTGAAACCCTCGGTGGCGTTATGACCAAACTTATTGAAGCTAACACCACTATTCCTACCCGTAAGAGCGAAACATTCTCAACTGCCGCTGACAACCAGCCCTCTGTTGAAATCCACGTTCTTCAGGGCGAGCGTCCTATGGCAAAAGATGACAAGACTCTTGGTAAATTCCACCTCGATGGAATCGCACCCGCACCCCGTGGTGTACCTCAGATCGAAGTGACATTTGAAATCGATGCCAACGGTATTCTTAACGTATCTGCAAAAGATAAAGCTACCGGTAAGGAGCAGAGCATCAGAATTGAGGCTTCAAGCGGTCTTACCGATGCTGAAATACAGAGAATGAAAGATGAAGCCGCAGCCAATGCCGCAGCCGACGCTAAAGAAAAAGAACGCGCCGACAAGATTAATCAGGCTGATACCATCATCTTCCAGACCGAAAAACAGCTTTCTGAACTTGGTGACAAGATTCCCGCAGACCTCAAGACACCTATTGAAACTGCGCTAACCAAACTTAAAGAAGCTCACAAAGCTCAGGATATCGCAGGAATCGATTCCGCTATCAAGGAAATCGAA
>JAIDQW010000479.1 GCA_029062075.1 Paramuribaculum sp. | reverse complement strand
CGACCTTTTCTACGAAACCAAATTATGCGTTATCTTTTCTGGATTTTTCTCTTACTGGGGAATCTCTTACTCTCAAACTGTAGCAATTCGGGAAAAGTAAATGATCCACCGGAAACAGTTGAAAATGACACCATTGAGCCTAAGTTACTCTATATGGAGTTTCTCGCAGCTGACAATCCTCGTGAAATGGTGGAAAATGCTGTTTGTGAAATTGTTGGAGATAGTGCGGTGCATTGTTGGATACCCAATTTCATGCAGGATAAGATGCTTATTCCGCAATTCACATTTCAGGGAAATCAGGTTTATGCAGGTAATCAGATTGTCGAGAGTGGTGTGTCAATAATCAATTTCAAGTCACCGGTGAGCTTTATAGTGAAATCTCTTGACAGGATTAAGCAGTACAAAGTTTATGTTCATGCATTCACCGGACTGCCTGTTCTATGGATTGAAACTGAGGATAGAAAGGAGATTATCTCCAAGGATACATATATCAATGCCAACTTTACTCTGGTGGAGGATGTCACCACTCGTGCGGCAGGAGATGTCATAAAATTTGAGGGACAGATAAAAGGACGTGGAAACTCTACTTGGATGGCTGCAAAGAAGCCTTATCGCCTAAAACTGAGCAGCAGTGTGTCGCTATTGGGAGAAGATAAGGATAAATCATGGGTGCTTCTAGCCAACTATCTGGACAAAACTATGCTACGGAATGCCGCGGCATTCTACATGGGCTCTATAAGCGACCTTGATTATACTCCGGCATTTCACTTTGTTGAGGTCATGATGAACGGGCGGTATAACGGTACTTATCAGCTCGGAGATCACCTGAAAATTTCAGCCGCACGTGTCAATGTTGGTGATGATGGTTTCCTGCTGGAAATTGACAATAAGCCTGAGTTTAATGATATTACATTTAATGTTGATCATATAGGACCAGCTGTAAGTATCAAAGATCCCGATGTGGAGATTTATGATGCAGATTATAACTATATAAAGAACTATCTTGCTGACGCTGATGCCGCACTTTTCGGCAGTAGATTCAAAGATCCGGTTGAGGGATGGCAGAAGTATCTGGATATCAATTCTTTTGTTGACTGGTATCTCATTAATGAAATTACCAAAAATATGGATGCCGATTTCAGCACCAGCTGTTTTATGAATCTTAAGCGTGGAGACAAACTCAAGATGGGGCCGCTGTGGGATTTCGATCTCGCGATGGGAAATGTGTATGACACTCAAGTGTCATCACCCGATGGTCTTTGGGTGATAAGGTCACAGTGGTATTCACGATTGTTTCAGGATCCGGCTTTTGTTACCAGAGTTAAGGATAGGTTCAACTATTTCTATAGCCGTCAGGAGGATATATTTAAGGAAATAAACCTTAATGCTCAGTATCTGAAACATTCGGTGCGTGAGAATAACAATAAGTGGAATATCCTCTACACAAGTATCGGACCCAACACGGATGTGTGGGGAAGCTACGTCAATGAGGTTCAGCAGATGAAAAACTGGCTTACACAGCGTTTCGAAAATCTTAAAAAAGAATTCTCCAGACTCTAATCCCGTACATGCCATAGGCGGTTGCCTAAGTTTTGTATCGGGATGTACGCTCCCCGGTAGGGGTGGATTTTGGGCAGTGGATTTTTTTTTGTATTTTTGTGCGTCACAGATGCTAACGTACAACTTATTTTGCATGAGAAAGCTTTTTTGCTCATTATCACTGGTGCTTATCTCCATTATTGCCGGCGCACAGACCGTGGATATTTTTCGACTCGGGAAAAAATCTCTACCTGTTAAAAGCGATACCCTTGTAATCCTTCCTTGGTTTGACGAGGAAATTGGCGAAGATCTGTGTCTGCTTGACTCCGCCAATATAGAACCGGATACTGTTATAACTACTCCGCTGCGCTACATGTACACTATCCCCGTTGCAACCTATGCGGCACCGCTGGTATATGACAACTGGCAGATTCTTGACTCATTGCAACTTATACCCACAAAGCGTCCCGCAGTTGTAGGAGAGACTTTTGACTGGATTGATGACCTTAATTTCGGTTACTTGCTCTACAATAGGGCTCGCCAGAATTTCATGGCTAACAACCCCGACAAGGTAAAATATAATATCCGTAACCTTCCTGAACCACCGGCGCATTACAATGCTTTTGTTGACCCGACAACAACTCGTATTGTGCTCCAGGAACAGATTTCGTCCGATGACAAAGAGAGTGTAAACAATCTTCTTAATGTTAAGCGTATCAACTGGCTTCAGAAATTTGATGCGCTTGCAATGTTCAGTCAGGCATATATCTCGCCAAACTGGTATCAGGGAGGCAACCGATCTCTCACAGCCATACTAAATCTGGTTTACGACATTAAGCTAAACCAGAAGTTTTATCCCAAACTCCTATTTGAAACCAATATCTCATACAAACTTGGTATCAACAGTTCGCCGGATGACACCATCCGCTCATATAATATAAGTGAGGATCTGTTTCAAATCAATAGTAAGTTCGGTTATAAGGCATTCAAGAGATGGTATTATTCAACCTCGCTGCAGTTCAAAACCCAGTTGCTGCAAAGCTATAACACAAATTCTACAACACTACGCTCGGCATTCATGTCCCCATCGCAGACCAATGTCGGTGTCGGTATGACTTACGAGTATGCCAACAAGCGTAAGACTTTCACATTCAACGCTTCAATCGATCCGCTATCGTGGCAGCTCGTTACTTGTTTCAGCAGCCGTATGAACCGTGCCGCATATAATATTGAACCGGGACACCACACGGTGAATAAGTTCGGTAGCAGTGCCGAATACAAGCTAAACTGGAAACTGGCATACAATATTTCCTATAACTCGCGTCTGTTTGTATTCACCGACTATGAACGCTTTCAGGCAGACTGGGAACACACGCTCAAATTTACTATCAACCGCTATCTCTCCACTCAGATTTTCGCGCACATGCGCTACGACAGCTCCACTCCGCGAATTCACGATGACTGGCATAAATTCCAGTTCAAGGAGATACTCAGTTTCAACGTAAGTTATACGTTTGCCAATAACTGATGAAGTATTCAATTCTCTGCCTAATCCTGTTTCTCATCGCTCTGCCGGTTTATGCAGTAAACCCGGTCTCGTTGCCTAAGGAGTCACCGGAGCCGAATGCCGCCTACTCCGATATGGGGGCTATTCGCAGCCGCATTACCAATTCGGGACCACACCGCATAGAGGGTATATGGCAATTTCCCGGCAGCGGTGCAACAGTTGCCATAGAGCGTATCGCAGACCGCACCAAGTTACCCGGAGCAAACACATACAACATGGTAGTAGTACGCAGCGATAACCGCAATATCAAGCCTGGTACACTCATGGGGGTGCTCGCTCCTTCCGCAAAAAGCAATATCTACGATGCGGTAATCTACACTTCGCCAGGTCGGAAAGCTCGTCTCACCATGCCCAAACACTTTACCCTTACACTAAGTGAGCAGGATTCAAGGCTGATATTCAAGCAGGTTAAGTCAAAATACTCCCTGAACCTTTGGCGGATGCTGCCGTATATGTTCCGCTATGTGGTAAGAACAAACGAAAATACAGGAAAAGCCCCTTTGGGATGTATCAAAATTTTCCCCTCACCGGCTATTCCCACAGAACCGAGATACCTATGAGACTGCTTTTCACAATCCTGCTCGTTGTCACCGCGCTTTGCGCGACGGCAGATAAAACTACACGTAAGGGGCTTAAAGCTCTGCAGGTAAAGGAGCAGACTGCAACAGCTGATTCAGCTGACATATTTATTCCATCCCCGGGAATGATTCCTCTGAATGGGTATGACAAACCTCTTCGATCGAACAAGGAGAGTATTTATGTTACAAACGCTTCGCGCCGACTGCTGAGCTACATCAATATAGAAATAACTTATCTTGACGAAGCAGGAAGGCTGCTGCACAAGCGCAATGTGAAACTAAACATGCATATTCCAGCCGGTGAAACCCGGCAGGCAACATTCTCTTCATGGGACAAGCAGAGAAACATGTATTATATAAAGAGCGGCAAGCCTCGCACAAGCGACGGCACTCCTTATTCCGTTACCGTAAAGGCTGTTGAAGCCGCTTATACTAATAACTAATTGGTTACACCGTCAGCGGTGCGTATAGCCCTTACTCTCAGTTTCTGTGTCCTCAATGTTCTGCCCCCTTCATTCTCGAAATTTATAGAGGAATAGTCCCCCGATACATAATCACTCTGAACTTCTGAATCCGAATTAGAGCTGGGATAAAGTGCAACAGCATTAGTTATTTCGCTTAGTAAGAAATTTCCTGCCACAGATTTTACAGCCCTTGCCCTGTATGGATTCTCGTGAGCATATATGGTTCCAAAACCAGCAGTTGACATTGTTCGGTTAGGATTTCTGGCAGTATTTGATGTCCAATAAAATTGTTCTTTATATCCCGGCATTCTCTTTATCATTTCCTCAGCTTGCCCTACACTTGGAAGAAACCATTTTAAAGATTGGGGACCTGAAACAGTCGTTTTATTTTTTGAACAGGCGAAAACAACAGCTGTGTTTGAACTGTTTGAAGCATATATCTGCCTGAGTGACTGAGTTGGAGTATTATATCCTGAGTAGGATTCATATCCCATCAAATACTTACAGATAGCCTCCCCGTCACCTGAATGAATAACATCTATTGGCTTCCAGTTAAAATCTCCTCTGATCAACTGTGTCCAACTTGCGGACGCATCTGACAGTGATTTGTTTTCTAATCCGCTACCTTCTGATGCCCAGGCGATGCCTTCGGGGGAGTAATTGCCGCTTGCTCCATGTGGGTCAAGAGGATCGTAGTGCATGGCATACTCCTCGTATGTCTCCATGTAGTATGTGGTGCCCTCATACGTAAAGGGTAACAGACCGGCCTGTTCTATCTCTATGTAATCGGTACGGTCTTCGTTTGCAGACTTATAATGCACTTTAACCTTAGCCATACGCGGCTTGGTTGAGGCATTTTCATCCACATAAAAATAAATTCTGTCACGGCTGCGGGTAACAGTCGCTGAGGTACTCGGCACTATTTCCCACATATTCTCTGTAAAGTATTCCTTGCAACCCCAGCCGGCTTTGAAATCTTCGTCCGCCATTCCCTCAGAGCTGCAATGGTCAAGATGTATCCAATTTTGGTATTCCTCCGGAATGGTTACAGTACATTCACCTGTTGCTCCTCCGAGAAAATAAATATCCATCGGCAGAACGCACCAGTGGGCGTCAAGGTGACGCTCATTGAGAATAGAGATATACATCTCATTGTAGGTCTCAACATTCACTCGCGCGTCAAAAGTCACATAGCTGTCATTAGGGCTTATGTTGTTGAGTCCGCGTATTGATATATTATTCTTGTAACAGTGGTTTCGACGAACTTCAAAATTATCTATAACATCATTGCCGAGATAAACGGTAAATTCTGCTTTGTAATTAAATCCCTGGTGATCAACATACTCTCCCTTCATAACAAAGGCACTCGCATTTTCATCGGCAACCAGTGGTTTCCACCGCTGGCGCACATCCTCACCCATGCTTTTAACCGCTTCGGGATATATTTCCTGCGGGTCGTGTGTGCGCAACCTCACATTCTCATATGTATAATATGTGAAAATCGCTGATTCCTGTCCCTCTATTATGTCGCGGTCATCAACCTTTGCCGTCATTTCTTTTATAATCTCGGAGGGAGATACCTCTGATGATGCACCATCTGCGATCTCTGTAAATGGCACACATTCAGGCATGTTCTTGACTCCGTACTCAGTAACTTTAAGAGTGGGGAAGATATGATCCTCACTCGTTTCATCCGGGCTAAGCTTAACCACCACATCCACGCGCGCCATGAGAGCTCGCAGATTAAGCTGAATCTGACCCTCGTGCGACAGAATCTTCGAATCCTCAGACGGAGCGGTGAAATGTGCAAACATAGGCATACCGCCATCCGGCAGAGCTGTGATATCTTCTCTCGCAGCAGGTCGGTAGTACCATTGGAGCAGGTCATCGAGACAGGTGATGGATTTCTCTAAGCTCGGGTCATCCTTATCACCGTGGCAAATGTGACCGTCAGGATTCAATCCCGCGACTCTGAAAGAGCAGTCGGTGTGGTCGCAATCCGCACTGTTGCATATTGGGTTTGCAACAGCCACGATTTGAACGCCTTCGAGATTCTCCTGATTAATAAATGCATTTTTGGGTACCACAACGGCAGTGGCACCGCTTTTTGAGAGGTCAACAATCTGGTAGGCTCCGAAATTTTCCTCACATTGCGGGTCAGGGGTGAGAAAGTTGCCATCTTTGTCAAAAAAGAATAGATGCAGACGGTTAATTTTCTTCTCTTCAGCCGTTTTAGGTTCGGTGCCTGCTCTTGAAGTGACAATCTGCGGCAGCATATCCACCGCCTGAGCCGTGATTGTAATTCCTCCATCTGTTTCCGGAATCTCTGGAGAGAGATTGTCGGTGCTGCATGACACAGCAGTGACACCTACACAGGCAAGAAAGAAAATATTTTTGAAAAATCGTTTCATTATTATTCAATAATTGTGTTGCTGTCAGAACCGCTTTCCCAGTACTCCACATCATCGGCGGTGAGCATCAGCATAATGTCGTTGCCAATGAAATTGATATTTAGAGTGTAATTGACTCCCGGTAGAGGCACACGTCCGAAATTAAAATTGGAGCCCTCTTTGGGAATGCGTATATCAATTGTCTGCCCTTTGTAGGTTATGCTGCCTCTGAGCACCTTTGACGAGCCGAGATAGTTGCTTTCAGTACCGTGGGAATTAGCAAGCACGAAGAATGTGTCCTGACCCTTTGCTGATGCTTCTCTGGCTACAGTTACCGGCTGACTGACAAACTGCATGGTTGCCGCAGCGAGCGCGCCATCATTCACTCTGACTGTTGGGTCAGGTTCTGAAAAATCTATAGAAGCATCGGTGTAGAAATCGCCTTCAAGCTCAAGGCTATTCACAACAATATCCTCATCGCGGTTATAATTGTTGAACTGCACGCTCAGTGCTGTGAGGATGTGGCGGAACTGAAGATCAACTGCGCCCCATTCGCGCTTATGGTCAGTAAGAAAAGAGTACATGGCATCCTCCTCGCAGGGATAAGACACTTTGTAGGAAAGGGTAGGCGCTCCCGCTAACGGATGAGTTATTCCGAAATTCTCTCCGGAGGGAGCGAATGCTATGAAAGAGTATTTGAAATCCACCGGATCAGCCTCCTTGCGCACTCTGGGGTTATTAGGTGTGTACCATCTTGCCGGAGTTCCGGTGTAGTAGCAGCCGAGACGATCCACCTTCAACTCAGCGCCGTTAATCACATCAGGTGTAATAAGATCCTTCTTGGCATTCCACGCCTCCTCGCCACCGGTGGGGTTAAAACGGTCATCGGAGGTACCTCCCTGATTGTCAATCAGTGGAATACAATAGCCATAAACGCTGAAAACCGATCCCTCCGGCAGAGCGGACTGCACCAGCTCGGCCCTTGAAGATGATTCCACCGCTACAGCAGGAGAGGAGAAGAGTATAATATCCCCGGTATCACTGTCGGGAGCATTGTCCTCGCAGGCTGAAAACATCAGTCCGCAACCGAACAGCATATACAGTAATTTTTGTTTCATAGACAGCATATTAAATCGGCAGCTTGATATCCAGGTCAGGACCGTTGACGGGTGCCGACACCCAATCGTCAACCTTGGGGGTATCAAAGAAAATATGAGCGTTAATGGTAAAGCTGTAAGAATAGCTTTTGCCCGGAAGCCATGTGCCTGACAGCTCTGCAACGGCAGTGTGAACAACCGTCGGCTCGTCCGTGTAAGAATATTCAATCTCAGCCTGAGCGGCTTCAAAAGCCTGTGGAATGGCGAGAATGACATTATCTCCGTCAAAGAGCCTTACGGGGGTGTTGCCGATTGCAATTCCGTCATCAGGAATTACAGCTGTGTAAGAA
>JAIDQW010000478.1 GCA_029062075.1 Paramuribaculum sp. | reverse complement strand
GTCCCAGGAGGTCAGAATAGATGAATTAGCAGTGCCCCTCTGGTCGTGTCGAGCCACTTTGACAAACATGTTCAGCCTAGCGGGGTACATCTGTCCGTTTCCAAGCCCTACAAACAGCGCGGAAAGGTAGTAGCTCCACTGCCCGAGCGATGATGCAAATAGAGTGAAACCAATTGTTGAAAGCAGCACTCCCCTCACCCCATTTGAGGTGATTTTTCCTTTCTTCAAAGATTTATTGCCAATCAACCGGCTCACAAACAGCCCCATACTTAGAATCATGAAGAATATTCCGGTTCCATTGGTTATGCCTAACTTCTCCTGTCCGTAAATAGCTACATAATTGCTCATCACTCCCCAGCAGAGCCCGAATAGAATGATGTTCACCGCCATAAGCCATGCTCTTGTGAGGAAGAAATGGTCAAGACTCATAGCCGGCTTGGCACTGACAATCTGCCTTTTGGGGAGTTTCACCGATGACGCGGTGCAGAATCCTGCAAAGGCAAGAATGAGAGCTATCCAGAAGAGAAGCGAGAAATTGTCGGTGGCATGGTAAACATATATACCAACACTGGGAGCAATTGCCATAGCGAGGTTATTGCTCAACCCGTAAAAACCTATTCCTTCGTTTCGGCGGGAGGATGGAACAACGTCGATAGCCACAGTGCTGTTTGCCACTGTTGCCGCGCCAAACGGTATGCCGTGGAAAGTCCTGACAATAGCAAACATGAGAATTGTACCGGCTCCTATGTAGCCGGTGAAGCAGATAAAAAAGACTAAGAAGCAGAGCATGAGCACCTTCTTGCGGTTGAAACAGTCAACCATGAAGCCGCTGAAAGGTCTAACAAGGAGAGCCGCCACCACGTATCCTGATAGGACAATACCAATAAGGTGCTTGTCGGCGGCAAACTGGCGGTCAAGATATATAGGGAGGAGCGGAGTGAGTATATAGAATGCAAAAAAGAGCAAAAAATTACTGCACATTACTTTCCAGTAATTGCTGTTCCAAAGCTTTTCCTGTTGCATAAGTCAATTATTATTTTGTCTTTTCGCGGAAGACGTGATATGTCAAAAACATCTATCAGTTCGTTAGGAGAAATTTCTCCGGGCTTTTCCATGATTCCGGCAACCGATGCGAGCAATCCAATCACCTGACGCGGAGTGAAACGAGTGCGAAGGGCATCCATAGCGAGGGAGCTGTCGCGCTTGCTGAGACGGATGCCATGGGAGTTACATATAAGAGGGAGATGAATATATTGCGGAACAGAGACACCCAACATATCAGCAATAAGACTCTGCGGGGCGCATGAGCCGAGCAAGTCAGAGCCCCGAACAACATGGGTAACTCCCATAGCGGCATCATCCACCACAACCGCGAGCTGATAAGCCCATGCACCGTCAGCCCTCCTGAGAACAATATCACCCCATTCAGCAGCCATATCAGCAGTAAATTGTCCGAACATCGTATCGGTACAATCTATTCTGCAGTGAGGCATCAACAGTCTGATTGCGGGTGACTTATCTGAGTAAGCCGTGACCTTACCGACAGCAGGACGGCATGTGCCGGGATATATAATCCTTCCATCCGTTGCATGTGGCGCATTAGTGGCGGCAATGTCAGCTTTAGTGCAATAGCAGGGGTATGTG
>JAIDQW010000477.1 GCA_029062075.1 Paramuribaculum sp. | reverse complement strand
GGCCCATTCGTCTATCGGCTAGGACGCAAGATTTTCATTCTTGAAAGAGGAGTTCGATTCTCCTATGGGCTACCAAAATAAATTAACTTATATTCAACGATAAAAATGGCAAATCATAAGTCATCAATCAAAAGAATCCGTCAGACAGAGTCGCGTCGCCTTCGCAATCGCTACTATGCCAAGACTGCTCGCAATGCGGTTCGCAATCTTCGCAAGATGACCGACGCTACAGCTGCTGCAGAGGCTTTGGTTAAAATTACCAAGATGCTTGACAAGCTCGCTGCTAAAAAAACTATCTCTAAGAATAAAGCATCTAACCTTAAAAGCAAGCTTGCTCTCCACGTGAACAAGCTCAGCAAGTAAAAGGTTATAGCCATAACTCATAGCGGGCCCATTCGTCTATCGGCTAGGACGCAAGATTTTCATTCTTGAAAGAGGAGTTCGATTCTCCTATGGGCTACATTTTTTCCCCCTTTTATTTTATAGTTGAAGGATGCGCCGGGAGGCGCTGTCTTTCAACTCTTTTTTTTAATTAATCATGGTTTCAAAAGATATAAAAGATCTACTTGATTCGGAGGCAAAGAGAATCAACAGCCCTGAGTTTATTGCTGATGATCCGGTGCAGTTTGCTCACCGGTTTTCTGATTTGCGCGACATTGAGATTGCCTCGCTGCTTTGCGCCTCTATAGCGTGGGGCAACCGCAAGATGATTTGCCGTGATTGTAATAAAATGCTCGCGCTTATGGATAACGATCCTTATGCCTATATGATGGATAAGGGGTATGAGGAGCTTCCTGACGAGCTGAATATTCACCGCACATTCTTTGCCCGTAATTTCAAGCACTTTCTCCGGGGGCTCAGGGATATATACTCTGCTTGCGGCTCTCTTCAGGATTTTGCAAGAAAACAGGAGATTCAGCACTCGACTCATCCTGCATGGAAGCTGGTTGAGAGCATTAATGCCGCTCTTGCTGATGCCAATTCAGGCAAAGGAGACTCACGCTGCCTCCCCCTTAATATGGACACAACGGCATTGAAAAGAGTCAATATGGCGCTTAGGTGGCTTGTGCGCAACGATGGCATCGTTGACCTCGGAGTGTGGGATGTGATAAAGCCCTCTCAGCTTTATATTCCGCTTGACGTGCATGTGGGTAATGTAGCTCGATCCTTGGAGCTTGTTGACCGAAAGGCTAACGACAGAAAAACTGTGGAACAGCTCACTGCCATTCTGCGCGAAATGCGTCCGGAGGACCCGGTGTTCTACGACTTCGCCCTATTCGGCATCGGCATGGAATCCAAATCCTCCAACTCCTGAGCTATCACCTTAAAAGTGTTCGAAAAGGTTGTATCAACAAAACCTTTTCCCTAACATTTTTTCAAGTTGATGGTGGGGGACGGCGAGATTTATTTGGAATATAGGAGGGGAAAGATTAATTTCGTGTTCGAGGTGAACATCATGCAAACAGAATGATAGAGGATTTTCTGACATATCTGGAATGTGAGCGCAATGCATCGGTCAATACTGTTGCGGCGTATAGGCGCGACCTTGAGCAGTGGCGAGACTTTGTCGCTCCGCAGGGCGCTCGATTTTCACCTGAGAAACTGAATTCCGGTGACCTGCGCCGTTGGGTTCTGAACATAGCGCGCGGAGGGTGTGGACAAAGCACCGTGCGCCGGAAAGTGCAGACTCTCAGGGCGTTCTATCACTACCTTATGCGCATGGGACTTATTGGCGAGAATCCGGCAGCGGATCTCACTCTGCCTAAGCTGCCTAAACCTCTGCCGGTAATAGTGCGACAGGAGGAGACAAACGCGGTGATTGATTCCGAGATTGATGAGGAAGATTTCGAGGCGGTGAGAAACAGACTGATTCTCAATATGCTCTATTCTACAGGGATGCGCTGTTCCGAGCTCACCGGGCTCAGGGATGCAGCTGTTAACACTCAGAGCGGTGAACTTAAAGTGCTCGGTAAGCGTAATAAAGAAAGAATAATACCTTTTGGTTCAGAACTGGCTATGATGATTGACAGCTACAGAGCTTTGAGACGCAAGACCGTACCCGCAGGAGCCGCCGAGTTTTTCGTGCGCCCATCCGGTGAGCCGCTTTATCGTAAGCTGGTCTATAACATTGTGCATGAAGCACTCGGGCAGCAGGCGCATGCGTCGAGGCTAAGCCCGCATGTTATGCGTCATTCGTTCGCCACAGATATGCTCAATAACGGAGCTGACCTGAACGCCGTTCAGCAGCTTCTCGGACATTCATCACTCGCAACCACGCAGATATACACTCATATATCATATAGAGAGTTACAACAGAATTACCAACAGGCACACCCCCGTGCCACTAAAAAATGAACACCATGGAAGTTAGAATTCAAGCAATCCATTTCGACATCGCCGAAAAGCTTACAGCGTTTATAAACAAGAAAGTAGAGCGCATTCAGCGTCATTTCCCGGACATCACTGCCGCAGACGTGACTCTTAAGGTTGTTAAACCCGAAACAGCCATGAACAAGGAGGCGGTGGTTGAGCTCACTGTTCCACAGCAGGAGAAAATGGTGGCTACCAAGACCGCTGACTCATTTGAGGAGGCTATTGATCTGTGTCTCGAAGCTCTTGAGCGTCAGCTTGAAAAGAAGAAAGCCAAAAAGTAAATATCAGAACATAAAAAATTTGGGCTGCCTCAGATGAAGCAGCCCTATTTTTTTATATCAGTTGTTTCAGCTTTTCACATCAAAGCCTCTGCGCCGTATGGCGTCAAGCATATTGTAGCTCATAGCCATGCGGTAATAATTGACCATGTGAGCCGCCCAATCGTTGGTGGTCTTGTCACCCGCGCGGGTAGCATTGTAGTGTTCAATCTCCTTGTCATAATCAATGAGAGCCTGCCTGATACCATCCTCGGAGTATGTGTTGGAATGGATAACGAGTTCTTTTGGCTGCTTAGGCTTAAGGTCGGGCATTTCGCGGGGCACTCCTATAGCGAGTCCACAGACAATATAGGTGTCCTGCGGCAGGTTTAGAAGCCGGCTCACTTCTTCCGGGGCAGCTGTGCGTGTGTAGCCGATGCAGCAGGTTCCCAACCCGGCTGATTCAGCGGCAACCACCGCGCTCATCATGGCGAGCGCGGCATCGACTGTACCGACAATCACACCGTCAAGGGTTTTCTCAAATTCAGGAAATTCAATCTGCTTCTCCTCGGCAATAACCTTTATCTTGTGGAAGTCGGCGCAGAATACCAGGAAATGGTTGCAGGTCTTTATCTGTTTCTGAGATGTCAACTCATATATTTTCTCTTTCAGTTGCTGGTCGGTCACATCTATCACGGAGAATTGCTGACCGTTGTAGCTTGTCGGGGTATTTCTTATAGCCTCGTAAATGAGATCCATTGTTTCCTGAGGAATCGGTTCGCGCTCATAACGGCGGATGCTGCG
>JAIDQW010000476.1 GCA_029062075.1 Paramuribaculum sp. | reverse complement strand
GGCTCGTTGTGAACGATTACCCAACTGTGAGCGTCCTGCCGAAATGCTGCCGTCAGCGGTTCTTTTTGCGACTAATCTGCCACCGGCACCTGCGCCATTCATGTTTCGGCGCGGTCCATAATTGTTTGTTATTCTACGTTTAACTCGACTGATTTATTTTGATTAAACATTTTTCTCTATAACCTTGCCAAGATCGTAAACAATCTGGGCTGCTACATATTCTTCGCCATTATACTCATAGACAATATCATCACCGTTCTCATCAACGAGAAATTCTATTGTCGCACCTTTGACCTCTACCAATGCCGAATCTCGGTCTTTATTGTAACCGGCAAAGAAGCGGATAGCATCATACTTAATCGGCACAATATCTACTTCACCCTCAACCGGCACGTCATCCGGATTGTGGTACTCTACACCATTACAAATATAGTTGATGTATTTCCTTGAAGTTGTTGGGCGAATTTCGCGATACTCTCGATTTTTAGTCCCGGCGATAATCTCATCGAGATACTTTTGTTTGATAATAAGTTGAAGCTCTTTCATGTTGATTAAAATTAAGTTTGTGGCGGGGGCAGGACTCGAACCTACGACCTCTTGCAAGTTAAACAAGCGAGCTGACCGACTGCTCTACCCCGCAATAAAGTTATAATGTAAAATTACCATATCCAAATGTGGGTAATAATTCTATTCAAAGATACTTTATGACAAATCGTATTACAGTCATAAAGTTGCTATCTTGATAAGGTTGGCAAGTTTGAAGCTACGGTATTCGCCTTTCTCTGTATCAAAGTAGGTAAACAGACCCTCCGCACGTTTACGACCGGTGCCGGTTGTGGGTGGCAATAGGTTTTCTTGCAGTGTGCCATAAGCCTCGCGGATTTCACCGCTGACCTTTTGATAATAGAACTTCACTATGCGTGTGCGCATGGCTGCCTTCAACTTGATATTAGCCCACGCCGTCTTTAACGCTTGCGATCTGGTGAATCCGTTGCGCTTGATAAACTGCCATGCAAGGGCAAATACTGATTTCAATGTTGATTTTCTTTCGTTACTCATAGTTGTAAATTTTTTAAGGTTTAATTTATAGATTGTTATACGGCTTCATATTGGTAAGGTAGATAAGCGTTGAACCGCAAATTTGAGTAATAGCAGCCGTCAGGCTGTAGCAAATAGCTACCATATAGTTTTACCTCACCGTGATACATTAAGGCGAACTTAGAACAGCCTATAAGGTTATTTATTACCCTGCCAGCCTCAACAGAATCCCATCCATACTTTTTTATCGCCGGATAGATATATTTGATAAATGCTGTCTCGCTGTCTGTCTTATCACCAACCGGGGCTATGCCCAGTACGCCATTGTGAGCAAAAGCGATACCGCCACGCTTGAACGGGTGACAATTCGATTGCTTCACACTGCCATGAGTTGCCAGACGAAAGTGTATTATGCAAGGCTCAGAGTCCGCCACTTGACTAAGCTGCCATAATAACTCAGAATAATCAAGGCTCTTAAAAGTCTTTGAAGATGAAGAGAAACCACAGCCATGAGGATTTGCCCGGTAAGCTGCATTAAGAATCTCTATTGAGGGCATTTTTACGCCTGCCGGCTTATAAATGATTACACACATATATTTTTATTATTTGGGTTTTTAATTAGTGAGTAGAGGGCTTTACCCCTCTACCCGATTAATTCATGATAAGGTTGCTATGCGCTTATTGAAAAATTTCTTTTCTGCTGCTGTCAAAAAGGGTAATTCATCTACAGTTGTAACCTTTGATGTAAGGCGGTTTTTCTTAGACCACTCAACAAGTTTGCCACAGAACATCACCCAATTAAGGATTTTCTTGTAGTCAGTGCTACCCTGATGCTGTCTGAACTCTATTGTGCGGTGGCGGTCGTAAGCCATAGGGTTAACTTTGTGATAGCGGTCGTAATCAAGCACTGTTTTTACGTCAGCCATTGATTCGCTACCGGTAAGTGCGCTATGATCTGCCAGTGAGCGACAATAAGGGTTATTGTCCCGGCGGCGTGAGGGTGCCATGAAAGAGTCAATAAGGCTCTCAAGATAGAAGTAGTTATTGAATACGTTTGCACACTGTTGCTGAGTGAGATTCTGTGCACCAATATGTACATGAAGACCGCATGAGCGATTGACTGTTGCACCTGCACGATTGAGTGTATCGGTTGCACATTTGAGTGAGCTTTTACCCTGCGACCCTTTGAGAACCGGTGAGACGCATTCAATCGGATTGCTACCGGTGACACTGCCGTCTGTGGTGAACTTGAAATATGAATGACCGTCACGATGATTATAGCCTTCATATTCATAAGCCATACCTGTCACACCTGCTGCCTCTCTGATAGAACCACGCGCTACATTACATTCAATCTCTACCCCAAAAGTAAAAGCGGTGCGAGCCATTGTAGCTGTAGGCTCTGTTTCAAGCATTAGGCTTATTTCATAAGGCGTGATGCCTAACTTTGCCAAAGCTGACTTCTTGGCATTGCGGCTGATTGTTGCGGACTTGATTTCGTTGACCTGTTCTTTAAGAGTTTTCATTGTCTGATAGTTTAGTGGGTTAGTTTGATGATGCAAAGATATAAGGTAAAACTAATACTACAATGCAATAAATTAGTTTTAACTAATATTTAACACAATAACCCTATACTTTATAATATAAGTTAATCTTAATACAATACCCTATATTATAAGGTGTCGCTTATTTTATCTTTGTGTTCTCAATAAAAACTCCTACTTTTGTGCTATTAATTAAAACTTATATATATGGATATTAAATCACGGATAAAGGAGCGTGGCTTCACTATTAGCCAAGTGGCAGCTCTTATGACTACCAGAGATAAAGACGGGAACGTCAAACAGGGAATCTCGCAGTCCGCCCTCTCGCAGCTCATCACCGGCAACCCTACTTTTGATAAGTTGCAGGAGATTGCTAATATTATCGGGCTGTCTGTTTCGGAGTTGGTATCAGATAATAGCGATTTCGTAGCCTTTGTCAGGAATGGCAATGAACTTAAAATGTTTGATTCTGCTGAAGTACTGAAGCAATACATTAATCCGCTGGTGAAGGAATAGTACTTGCATTGATTAAAAAACGACAAAGACCGAGCATTAGCCCGGTCTTTCTTTAATAGTAAGGTAGATATTAGTTGGATGGGGAACCGTATTTCTTTGCTTCATCAATCGGCATTTTCTTGCGGAGTAACCATACATCAAACCCACCTGGATATTTGTATATATCAAAGTTGAGAGTATATTTCACACTGAATAATTCCCAACCGTCAAGGCTGTAATAATTCAACGCAGTAACATAATTTGTGAATCTCAATTTCTCCCCTTCGGCATTTTGAACAGTTTGCGCTTCCAGAACATCACCAACTCTTTCCACCAGAAATCCACCTTTGAAATCAGTACACCATTGAGCTACTTTGTACACATAGCAACTATCAGTTGACTCAGCGTGCATAGTAAGCCGGAAACAAACCGCTATAGCAATTAAACATAATAGTTTTTTCATATCGATAATTTTATTATTGGTTATTATTTGCATTTCTATCCCTCAACACTTTAGCCTTACTTAGTCTATTAAAATAAGGATTCAAGTCATAGAGGGACAACAAGACAATTCCGCTCTCATCTCTAACTGTTTCATTAGACTCCAAAGCACTCATCGCAGTAGGGAAATCTATATATCCTAACTTTATTGCTGCTGTCGCTCTATACTCATTTTCTTTTGAAAATGCCCTTATTGCAGTTTCCAATACTCTTATCTCATCATCGTAGAGCTTCATTTTTCTATATATTATAGGCAATCGCTCATACGGGAGTGTCACCGGGATTTCAGCGGTTACGACCTCCTCATAATGCAGGATTGCCTCTTTTATCATTCCTCTTTTTTCTTCATTTGAAGCCAAAGGAACAAGTTCACATAACTTAGCTTGCCGATTTAATTTTTCCTGTTCTTCTGCTGATTTTTGCCTGTCAAATAAAAGTTCACGACGTTTTTCTAACAATACATCTTTAGTTTCCTCGCGATATTCTAACGAAAGTAATTTCAGACAATCATCTAAATTTTCTGAACTTACCAAAATATTATGTAAGAGATCCGGCATAGCCTGAGAAATAATTTTAGCTTCTGTCAATTGATCTATGATTGTTTTAGCACGGGGGTATCCAATAGAAAACGCCCTTTGTACGTTTGCCGTGGATATACGACCATTTTCAACTGCAAGATGTGCAGCATCAACAAATAGCGGATCTGCATAATGTATTATTGATTTGGGGGTCTCTGACGGTGTTATTCCCATATTATTCTCTATAGAACAAGCTTCGTCCAGCTTACGACAATCTTCTTCTATGACCTCCTCTTGTATCAGTGGCTGTCCGGGAACCCAATCCGGATCCTCGATTTTAGCTATAACCTCAGTTGCGATTAATCCAAGAACCACTGATAAAACATAGACAATTAGGAGACTCCACCACGGTAAAGGCGTAAACATATAGATTAGCATTGGAGTTACCAGAAATATGACTCCCACTAACTTTGCTATTGGACATTTTCGCGGGATTGTGGGGACTGTGTTAGCTGAATTGATTAGTCTTGTTGATGGAGATTTTCCCCTACCATTAATCTTTTGGCGCATATAAATACCTGTTCCGGGGATAGAAGCATACGCATATATCCCTCTTTTGCTAATATTTAATTTCGCTCCTCGCGGACCGACAGATAAACTTGGTCCACTCTTGCTAAAATTCACATTAATTCCCTTAAAGAGTCTAACTCGCTTCCTAAGATAAATCGCCATACTGATTAGTATTATCTACCAAGCTATGTAATGCTGATTATACAAACTGAATTTCTCCAGACTGGTTGACAACATAGCCAAGAACGGAAAATATGCGCCTCACATCTGATAGATGAACTTCAAACGGCTCATGTATCAGCTGCCCGTCATCATAACGCTCCTGATTAGTTGAATAAAGTTTAATATATCCTTTCTCGCTTCCTTTCTGAATCCTTTTAGTGACGCGGAACTCATCCGTTTCTATAACATAATTACGACCGGGGACGAGCAAGCGAGGGTTTAAGACTTTCTTCACTGCTAACCAACACCCATCAGGATACTCCGTCATAGAATCACCGACGTGGCGGATAACTGCTGTTTCCTTATTCTCAAACCAGCTGCCACTATCAACGTAGCCTACAATATTGGCATTCTCCCTTGATGAAGACACAAGCCCGGAATTTCCTCCTGTTGTCTCAACATCATAGACAGGAATGCGTTTAGACTGCTCCGACTCATCACTATCTGATTTGAGCATCTCCCCTTCACCGGTAGTAAGGTATGATGCGTTTATTTCTGGGAATGCTTCGCAAATTTGAATAATCTTAGATTTGCTTATGCCTACTTTTTTTGCCGGATTCAAGACATCTGCAATCCATTGAGGATTTTCCACGCCTATATGATGGGAAAATGTTGTTCTATCCTCACCTGCGTAAGCAAGCAGTTCATTCATTATCTGGATTATTCTTTCTTTTGTCATAGAATAATTCTATATTTACGGAGGAATTACGGCACTAATTCCACTTTGTTAAACTTAATCCCGTGCCGGGGGATTTAATGCTTTGATATATAATCATGGAGAATAAGTTTGTAAATAGTCAGTTATTGTTAGATGCACTTGGCATCCATATTAAGAAAGATTCTCGTTATTTAGGAGCTGATGTGCTAAAGCTTGTTGCATCAGCTGCAAGATTAGTTGCTGCAAGCGGACGATTGAATGAGGATCCACATTGCTGGGATTGTCCTCGCAAAAAACAGTCATCCGATGATAAAAATCATCCCACACAGTAACAGGAAAGTCTAAATCGCTCAGTTCCCTTCCCAAAGCCTCAATCCTATCGGGTGAGGCTATTTTCATTAAAGCCTCAAGATACCTGAATGCATAGACAAATGCATATTCTTTGCCAGCTCCATCAAACTCTCTAAAGTCTCGTAGCAATAAACATACCCCATTCTCCATATCTGCACCAGCCGCATGAGCTGCTACAGTGGCAATATCCAAAGCCTCCATTGACATTGTGGCTTGTAAAGCCTCTATGTGAGTATGAATCTCATTCCTCAACTCTACCTTCATTTCCGTAATCCGTTTGGCAAGCTTCCTCGTATCAATCAGGACGAATATTTGCCAACCGATGAGCACTGTTACTAAGACGGAAAGAACACCAATAGTAAAGCTGCCATAGCCCATGAGGTCAGATGCATTCATCTCTCTATATAATTAAGGTGTAAAATCAGTCTATTGTTAATTAATGTTATTTAATAGAATTTTTCTATTACAAAGTTTCGTTGTATAGAATTATTCTATATCTTTGCATTGTGATTCTAAACCACATCACAAAGATAGTATAAAATTAACAATAGCATATATGACACTCAGAGAAATTTACGAGAAAGAGAGGCAGAAGCCGACAGCTGTACAGAGCTTTGTAGATGAGTTATGTCAGGTAACAGCAAAAACACCTGTGTCAGTCTATCGCTGGGTAACCGGTCGTGTTGAGCCTGATGAGTTGACTAAGCGGGTTTTGGCTGAACATTTCAAAACAACTCCTGAAGAACTTTTCCCCTCTAAAAAGTAATCCACCATGACAGACTCTCAGGCAAAAACCCTCATTAACTGTATGCGCACCTTGATTGACAAGGTAGATAACCTTGCCGCCAAGCTATCACCGGCAGACAGGCTGATAGATGTGAAAGGTATCTGTGAAGTCACCAACTTCAAGAGAACCGAGGTTTACGATCGCATCCGCAGCGGCGAGATACCGGCTCACAAAGTCAATGGCAAGCTACACATTTCTTTCAATCGTCTGCAAGAGATTCTACCCACATTAAAATAACCCCGCAATGGCAACCGCAACCCTCATCCCCACCAACGCCCAAGAGCGCACACTCATGGCAGAGCTTGACAACATCTGCAAAGAGTTCGCCAGCAATATCCGCCACGAACTTTGCCCGTGGTTTAGCGACGACATGAAAGCATGGGTCGAGTACTACTCGGCAGACAGCTTATTCCACTGCGAAACAACAATCAGTGCAACATTTTACAAGGACAAATATGATGATATGCGCGCCAGGGCAAGCGTTGACGACCTCGAATTCTGTTTCGTTAACGAAGATGGTGCCGATCTGCCGAATGAAATTAGACCCGAATTTGAACGTAACTATTTTCTCGCATTATATAATAAGCTTTCAAAACTCGTATGAAATACCTCACCTACACCTACAAGATAGCCAACGTAGCCTTTGGCTTCCTCATAGCCCTCTACTTCGCATTTCAGGCAGCGAGGGGATTCATCGGCGGACACATCGCCATGAGCATAGCAATGACAGCCTGCGCACTCTGCGGATGCTTCATCTTCAACATAGCACGAAAAGAATACAGCCAGCTCAAAAAACAGAACCGATGAACAACCTCCACCAAGAACTCAAAGCGGCAAAAAAACAAATTGAAGGCTGCAACGCGATGATAGCCCAGCTACAGCTAACCCTTGACAGAGTCGTCAGAGAACGCAACTTCTACTACTCAGAGGTGAACAAACTCACAGAAGCACTCGCCAAATATCCCGGCGCACTCACAGCCCTCAGGCAGACAAGCGCCAACGCAAACTAATAACCCGCGGCGGGTTAATGCCGGCACTCATCCGGGGTGATAGCCGGGTGGGTCACCAACAAAAAATAGTACATTGACATTCTGGAAAATATTCTCAGGGCACAAGCTGACTTGTCGCGAGGTGCCGCTGAGTGAGGTGTGCAACCGAGAGCAGAAAAGCACTGAGGCTGAAAGCGCACAGCCAAGAGCAGAAATAAGCGCACAGTGACTAACCACTTAGAACGCCGAGAGAGTGTGACGCAAGTGACGGCATTCTCGCTATAAGGCAAACCACCCCTTTGTAGAGTTTCCCACCTACATAAATCCGCGGACACCCTCCGCAACCCGCATAGCTCAGTTGACAGAGCGTTGGACTACCCCTCCAAAGGTCGCCGGTTTGAATCCGGCTGTGGGCACTCAATTACCATTTTAGTGACATCACACACATAACTGATATGTTTAATCCGCGATACCGTCTGCGAAGATATGTGTCGCAACAGCCCCCGCCAAACGTTGAGTGCTGCTTCGATGCAGCCGGGGGCACCAACTAACTAAACTTAATAACTATGGCGAGAAAATTCAAATTGTTCGGCTACAACATCTGGATTAGCCGTGAACCGCTTAGAGTAGTCCACAAGGATAGAA
>JAIDQW010000475.1 GCA_029062075.1 Paramuribaculum sp. | reverse complement strand
CGGCACATTTTGCTATAATCCTCAGGCGGTATTTCCGATTTATTTCGTTATGCGTGTCAGCCGCAAGCCGGATCAGTCGGGCTACTGGAAAATGCAGCCGGTTATGGAGGGTCCGGAAAAGAACTGGGACAAAGACAACGGGACTTATAAGCTCTATACAAAGTATGGAAGGGAAATGAGCGGTGATGATATCGGCTACTTCTTTACTTATGATTCTCTCGCACCGGGAGAACAGGTGGAGGTGAAGATGGGTGTTAGTTTCGTATCTGTTGCTAATGCTCGCGAAAATCTTGAAAAAGAACAGCTATCCTACTCTTTTGATGAACTTAAGGCTCTGGCTCGTGCAAAATGGAATGACGATTTAGGCAGAATAAGAGTAAAAGGTGGAACAGATGAACAGAAAAGAGTATTTTACACTGCTTTGTATCACACTCTGATTCATCCGAACATTCTGAGTGACGTAAATGGAGAGTACCCTCTTATGGAATCTTTTGGCAATGGTAAGAAAAGTTATGACCGTTACACCGTATTCTCACTATGGGACACCTATAGGAATGTGCACCAGCTGCTTACACTCGTCTATCCGGAGCGGCAGCTTGACATGGTGAGAAGCATGGTTGATATGTCTAAGGAATGGGGATGGTTGCCGAAATGGGAACTTTATGGAAGAGAAACATTTACTATGGAGGGTGACCCGGCAATACCCGTAATTGTTGATACTTATCGTAAGGGTCTTACTGATTTCGATATAGATTCAGCCTATGTCGCCATGAAGAGGAGTGCCGACACTCCGGGTGCATTTAATCCTATGCGTCCCGATGTTGACCCGTATATTGAGCTCGGTTATGTGCCTTTAGGCTATTATGCAGGCGATATGAGTGGAGATAATTCTGTCAGTCATGCTCTTGAATACTATGTGGCGGATGCTGCACTTGCTTGGCTTGCAGAGCAGAGAGGAGATAAGGAATATGCTCAGGAGCTTCGCAAAAGAGCAGCAGGCTATAAGAAGTACTATTCTCCGGAGAGCGGCACTCTGCGTCCCAAGCTTGCTGACGGTAAGTTCCTGTCACCTTTTAATCCTCGTCAGGGCGAGAACTTTGAAGAGGTTCCGGGATTCCATGAAGGAAGTGCGTGGAATTATACTTTCTTTGTTCCGCATGATGTGGAGGGGCTCACAAAACTTATGGGTGGTAAGAAAAAGTTTGTTGATAAGCTCCAGATGGTATTCGATTCAGCACTATATGATCCTGCTAATGAGCCTGATATAGCTTATCCTTATCTGTTCAGTAGATTCAAGGGTGAGGAGTGGCGCACTCAGCAGCAAGTCAACCGTTTACTAAATAAGTATTTCACGGATAAGCCGGACGGTATCCCCGGAAATGATGATACAGGTACAATGTCAGCTTGGGCGCTGTTCTCAATGATGGGCTTTTATCCGGATGCACCCGGTGAACCGTTCTACACAGTCACATCTCCGGTTTTTGATGAGGTCGAGATAGATCTGGGTAATGGTAAGACTCTTGAAATCACTGCGGATAGAACTTCACCGGAGGCTATCTACATCAGCTCTATGTCTCTCGGAGGCAAGACTTTGAATAAATACCGCATATCTCATGATGAGCTCGTTAAGGGTGGCAAACTTGATTTCAAATTATCTACAGAACCTAAAAAATGAAAAAATATTTAGGAGCCGCAGCGGCTCTCGTTGCACTTATGTCATGTAATCCGTCCTTGAAAGAGGAACATGACCTCACCCGGTTTGTTGACCCGCTTATCGGTTCGGGAGGGCACGGACATGTTTTTGTTGGTGCAAACGTTCCTTTCGGTATGGTGCAGCTCGGACCAACGGCTATCACTCAGGCTTGGGACTGGACATCAGGATACCACGAAAGCGATAGCTCGATTATAGGTTTCTCCCACACCCATCTTAGTGGTACGGGAGTAGGGGATCTGTTTGATATCACTGTGATGCCGGTGGTTGGTAATGTGAATTATGCTCGAGGCAATTTCAGTGACCCCAATAGCGGTCTCTGGAGCTATGGTATCAGGTCTGAGCAGGTTGTAAAGCCGGGTTACTACTCTGTACCATTGCAGCGTTATGGCATTAAAGCGGAGTTGACGGCTACTGAGCGTGTAGGTTTTCACCGTTACACATTTCCTGCTTCCGATTCGGCTGCAATAGTGTTTGATTTGCAAAATGGCGGCTGCTGGGATCGCCCGGTTGAAACTGAAATTGTTGCTGAAGGCAATGATATGGTTACCGGTCATCGTTTCTCCAGCGGATGGTCCTCTGATCAGAAAGTTTATTTTGCCGCAAAATTCTCCGAACCGTTTGATTCTCTGTCGCTCCATGGTCAAGGCAATATGTATGGCAGACTTGATTTTCCCGCAGGTTGTTCAAGAGAAATTCTTGTAAAAGTGGCACTGTCTCCATCATCTGTAGAAGCGGCTAAAGCTAATTTGAAAGCAGAACTTCCGGGTTGGAACTTTGATTCCGTCGCGGCTCAGGCTGATAAAAAATGGTATAATGGGCTGTCAAAGGTTTTGATACAGTCTGAAGATACTGTTGAGCTAAAGAAGTTTTACACATCTATATATCACTCAATGTTTATGCCGGCCATTATGAGCGATGTTGATTCTGTTCCGGCATTTACGACTTATTCGTTATGGGATACCTACCGTGCCGAGATGCCGCTTCTCACAATAATTCACCCTGATCTTTCGGCTGATATGGTTAATGATATGATTGCCATATTCAAGAAGCAGGGCAGGTTGCCGGTTTGGCATCTTTGGGGATGTGAAACTGATTGTATGGTGGGAAATCCTGGAATCATTCCGGTGGCTGATGCTGTTGTTAAGAAACTCCCCGGAGTTGATGTTACCGAGGCGTTTAAGGCAATGATTACCACGGCAAATGACACCGCTCGCGGTGGAGCACTGAGGCAGAAATACGGCTTTATTCCTTGTAATCTGTTCAACGAGGCTGTGGCTTATGATATGGAGTATGCAATAGCTGATGCCGCAATCGCAAATGCGGCTGAATCTGTTGGAGACACTGCCGTGGAGAGTGAGTTTACCCGGAGAAGCTACTCCTATAGAAATTATTTTGACAACTCTACCGGTTTTATAAGAGGTAAAG
>JAIDQW010000474.1 GCA_029062075.1 Paramuribaculum sp. | reverse complement strand
ACACAAGGCTATTCGTCGGCAGCGTCATATGTGTATAAGAGACATGCATACAATGCAAGAGTAAAAATTCAGAGAAAGAGTCCGCTATCAGGAGGCGGTCTCCCCGGTAAACTCGCTGACTGTTCAAGCAGAACAGCTGAAGATTGTGAACTGTTCCTTGTCGAGGGTGATTCTGCGGGCGGTACCGCTAAGCAAGGTCGTGACCGTGTATTCCAGGCTATCCTTCCACTCCGAGGCAAAATCCTTAATGTTGAAAAAGCTGCCGACTACAAAGTTTTTGAAAGTCAGGAAATAGCTAACTTGTTTAGAGCACTCCGAGTTACTGTCGGAACTGAAGAAGATAGCAAGGAAGTCAACATTTCAAAACTCGCTTATCATAAGATTATTATTATGACAGATGCTGATGTTGACGGTAGTCATATCGCGACACTGCTTATGACTTTCTTCTTCAGAAGAATGAGACCCATTATAGAGAATGGCTATCTTTACCTCGCTACTCCCCCGCTTTACAAGTGTACGAGAGGTAAAGTTGAGGAATATTGCTGGACTCAGGCACAGGTACAGCAGTTTATCGCCAAATATGGTGAAAAAAGCATTGTTCAGCGATTCAAAGGACTTGGTGAGATGGATGCTGAGGAACTCAGAGACACAACTATGTCACCTGAACACAGGTTCCTTAAGCAGGTAACTATCAATGATGCTGCTGGAGCTGATAGAATTTTCTCCATGCTTATGGGTGAAGATGTTGCACCGCGTAAAGATTTTATTGAAGCGAATGCTAACTATGCTAACATCGACGCATAAAAATATTTCAGCGTTATCCGGATTTATTCCGGTTGCATATTAATTTTTAACGCCACCTTAAGCCTTATTGGCAGATAAGGTGGCGTTTATTTTATAAGTGTTGTCAATAACAAATTGACACTCAAAAGTGTTTATAAATTAAATTCATTACTAATCTGACTGTAACTTTTAAAAACATAACCGAAATGCAAAAAGAATCTAAACCTGTGCGCTCCAATTCTTCAAAGGAATTACGCACCAAGGTACTTCAATATATCTCACAGCAAAAAAACAATACATTCAACTACAAGCAGGTAGCCTATGCTATCGGTTCTGATACGCCATCCGCACACAGAAGTATTGCCATGATACTTGCTGGATTAGCTTTTGACGGTGACATCATTGAGGTTTCTCCGGGCAAATATAAAGCTCCCCAACGGTCAAATATTGCTGTTGGCACTTTTATCCGTAGGTCAAATGGCAAAAACAGCGTGATTCTTGAAGATGATGATGAAGCAATATTTGTGGCGGAACGAAACAGTATGCATGCTCTAAATGGTGATAAGGTAAAAGTCATTATTGCTGCAAGAAAGAAGGGAGCGGAGCCTGAGGCTGAAGTCATGGAAATTCTTGAGAAAAAGGAGCAGACTTTCATAGGTACTCTTAAAGTTGAAAAACAATTTGGAATCCTTGTCACTGACTCCAAATTTCTTGCTACAGATATCATTATTCCCAAGAATAAATTGAAAGGAGGCAAGAGCGGTGACAAAGCTATCGCTAAAATCACGTCTTGGGAAGACGAACAGAAAAATCCAAAAGGTGAAGTGATTGATATTCTTGGTGTGACGGGTGAAAACACTACTGAAATGCATGCGATTCTTGCTGAATTCGGTCTCCCGTACCGTTATCCGGAAACGGTTGAAAAAGCTGCGGATAAAATCGGTGCAGGAATCACCGATGATGTCGTTGCGAGCCGTATTGATATGCGAGGAACGACCACTTTTACCATTGACCCAAAAGACGCTAAAGATTTTGACGATGCGCTGTCTATAAAAAAATTAAAAAATGGCAACTGGGAAATTGGAGTACACATTGCAGACGTAACGCACTATGTTCAGCCGGACAGTATCTTAGATAAGGAGGCTCAGAAAAGAGCTACCTCTGTTTATCTCGTCGACGGTGTAGTTCCGATGTTGCCTGAACACCTGAGTAATGGCATTTGCTCTCTGCGTCCCGATGAAGATAAACTCACGTTCTCGTGCATCTTTGAGATGGATAATGATGCAAAAGTCATTAAATCTAAAATTGCGAGAACAGTAACAAGAAGTAACCGCAGATTCACCTATGATGAAGCTCAAGATGTGATTGAGACCGGAAAAGGTGACTTTGCGGAAGAGATTCTCACTTTAGACAAACTCGCAAAAATTCTTCGACGCAAAAGATATGAAAATGGTTCTGTTGAGTTCGATCGTGCAGAAGTACGCTTTGATATAGATGAAACTGGTCATCCGGTTGGAGTCTATTTCAAAGAGTCAAAAGATGCCAATAACCTCATAGAAGAGTTTATGCTTCTCGCAAACAAAACTGTAGCGACAGCTATAGGTAAACCTGATGGCAAAAAGAAACCCAAAGCGTTTGTGTATCGAGTTCATGACATGCCTGATCCCGGTAAACTTGCAGACCTGTCAAAAATTGCACGCACTTTTGGCTTCAAAGTCAAAGAATCCGGTTCCTCAAAGGAAGTTAACCGATCCATCAACCGCATGCTCGCTGATGTTAAAGGTAAAGGTGAGGAAAATTTCCTTTCCACACTCGCCATACGTTCTATGGCTAAGGCAGTTTACACAACCCAGAACATTGGACACTATGGTCTTGCCTTTGACTATTATACACACTTCACATCACCTATCCGTAGATATCCGGACATGATGGTGCACCGATTGTTGGATAGATACCTCAATGGAGGCAGAAGTGTCAATGTTGACAAGCTTGAAGAGCAATGCAAACATTCAAGCGAAATGGAACAGCTTGCTGCTAATGCTGAACGCTCGTCTATCAAATATAAGCAGGTGGAATACATGGGCGATCACATGGGGCAGGTTTATAACGGAGTGATTTCTGGTGTAACTGAATGGGGACTATATGTGGAACTTGATGAGAACATGTGTGAAGGTCTCGTTCCTGTAAGAGAACTCGCCGACGATTATTATGATTTTGATGAAAAGAACTACTGCCTTGTTGGGCGCAGAAACAATGTTCGTTATCGCCTTGGTGACAATGTAAAAGTAAAAGTAGTTAGAGCGAATCTGGAACGTAAACAGCTCGATTTTGTTCTCATTGATGACCGAATAAGCAAAATTGGAGAAGATGAAATGGGCAAGACCGGTTCAGTATCTCAAATTTTGAATTCTAAGAAGGGCAATAAAAAATCCGGTAAGGACAATAAGCGCAAAACCCGCACACACAAGAAAAAATGAGAGGTACAATAGAGATTGATTCGCTAAGGCTCCATGCCTGCCACGGAGTTGCAGAACAGGAAAGAATTGTTGGAAACATTTTCGATATTTCAGTATCGCTTGCTTACCCTGTTGATAAAGCAGTTGAAACTGACAATATTGAAGACACGCTAAATTATGCAGCTGTAATTCAGGTGATAAAGAAGGAAATGAAAATTCCCTCTTTATTGCTTGAACATGTTGCAGGACGCATAGTTAAGGCTTTGATAAATGAGTTCCCTCTTATTTCCGGTGGCAGAATAAAACTCACAAAAGTCACCCCCCCCTGCGGAGCCGAGCTTAAAGGTGTATCGGTAATTTTGGAATGGTAAATTTACTTTAGTAACTTTGCACTGCGTATGGATTATTCTCAGTTATATTCCTGGCAGTTTACGCCTACTACAATTGGATTACTTGTGATTACTGCAATTGCTGCGATTGCACTAATCTCAATGATTCTTCCGTCTCTCAATCTGATTATCAGAAAGAATGAGGAGGAAACCGATACCGACTTATCTTCACTGTCCCACGGTTTAAGCGTAATTGTGGCTTCTGGCTTTCATACCGATAAACTACGTTCATTTATTGAGAACATTTATTCACAAGATATTTCTTTGCCGGTTGAAATCATTATTGTTAATACCGGAGGTGAAGAACACACAGAAGACACTATAAGGATGCTTCAATCGGAATATCCTGAAATTAAGAACACATTTGTTCCCACTAATAGCAGAAACTTAAGCAAAAGAAAACTTGCTATTACCCTTGGAATCAAAGCTGCAAGCCATCCTGTGGTTTTGCTCACATCTGCTAATGCAATTCCACAAGGTCGCGGTTGGTTGTCGTCCACCATGAACCGGTTTGCCAACGGAGCTGACATAGTGATAGGAACAACTGTCATCAAAAATACACAAACGGATGCGGGTATCGGTAAAATAAGAGATTTTGATACGGTTAAATCTTTGTTGAGAAAGATTCCGGAAGCAATT
>JAIDQW010000473.1 GCA_029062075.1 Paramuribaculum sp. | reverse complement strand
AAGGTATGGTGTGCAAATAATTTATCTGTGCCAAAATTAAGACATTACCTTCAATCAACCAAATATTAAGATATATTTTCTTTTTTTGAATCAGAGTCTTTTATCGGACAAAAGAATTAATTTTACAGAATAATTAAAAAAACAGAATCGGATGATTTTTCAAAAAAGAATTGGTACAGTAGTATTACTCCTTCTGTCAGTAGCAATATGTAAAGCATGGCAGTCTGATACACTGGGAGATAAGTATGAGATGCGATACATAGCTCATTCAAAGGATTACAGCGGTGAAGTGAGATGCACAATAGTAAGGAGATTGGCAGAATGTAACTCCGAAGCAAAAATAACCAAGGGTGTACTGTATATACATGGATTTAATGACTATTTTTTTCAGAAGCAGCTTGGTGAGGAGTTTAATATGCATTGTTATGACTTCTATGCTCTTGACTTACGGAAATATGGTAGATCAATCTTACCGGGACAACATAAATTTGAAGTAAGAAATCTAAAGGAATATTTTGCAGATATCGACTCGGCTCTGGTTGAAATGAGAAAAGCCGGCATTTCAGATATTATTCTGATGGGTCATTCAACAGGAGGTCTGATAGCTGCTTATTATATGCAGCTTAATACGCAAGCCCCTGTTAAAGCGCTGATATTGAATAGTCCTTTTCTTGACTGGAATCTTGGTAAAATGGAAAAATTTGTACCACTTGTGTCGGCACTTGGTGCAATATTCCCCAATTTCAAAATAAAGCAAGGGGAGAGTAGTGTGTATGGAGAGAGTCTTGACGGCGAATCCCATGGAGAGTGGAATTTTAATCATGACTGGAAAATATCTCCGTCACCAGATGTGACCGCAGGTTGGGTAAGAGCGATAACCAAAGCACAGAATGAGCTGAAAAAGCATCCATACGGAATTCATATTCCTATATTGCTGATGTACAGTTCTTCAAGCTATCATGGTGATAAATGGAGTGAAGAGGCTCAAAGGAGTGACGCGGTGCTGGCTGGTCCCGCTAGACAGCCTGAGGGCTGGAGGCGCGGCCGAGAGGGGCCG
>JAIDQW010000472.1 GCA_029062075.1 Paramuribaculum sp. | reverse complement strand
TGAAGATTCCAAATCGAAGTGCAAAACTTTGATTATGGAATAGCTCATACTCCTCTCTCCTTCTGGTGAGGGGATGCCAGAGCGGCGGGGGCGGACTAAACCGCCCCCAAGAGCGAAAGGCAGCAGAACACACTGGCAATACAAAATAAAAAAGGAGACCGTAGTCTCCCTGAGATTAACTAATTTTGTATTGCTAATGTACAGACAATTAACCTCGCAGCAAAGGTCGCAAATTTTCGCCTTACTGCAAAGAAGAACCCCGAGAAAAGAAATCGCCCTTATCGTAGGGTGCAGTCAGTCAACAATTAGTCGTGAACTCAAGCGCAATTCCACGGATAAAGGCAATTATCTGTGGGATAAGGCTCATGCAAAAGCTCTCGAACGCAGAAAACGCACTACTTCCAACAGGAAGCTTGACAGTGTGCTGGTATGGCGGATAAAACAGCTGATCATTGACAACCAGTGGTCTCCCGAACAGATCTGTGGCGTGTTGGCAAAAGAAAACATTTCCGTTTCCAAACAAACAATCTACAATATCATAAACGCTGATGAGAGCGGAGAACTGCTCAGACATCGACGGCATCCCGACTTCAGGCGGAGGTCCAAAGGAGAACGCAGACCCACTAAGGCAACCAATATAGCGAACCGTACCAGCATACACGACAGACCTCCAGAGGCTGACGGAAAACGTTTCGGTGACTTTGAAATGGATCTTATTGTAGATGCCTACGGACACGCGATACTTGTTTTGCTGGAGCGCATGACCGGTTTTGTAATGATGGAGAAGCTGCCTTACGGAAAGAGAGCCAGACCGTTGTCAAAAACCGTTGTAAGGTTGCTGTTCGCTTATAGAAGATATCTGAAAACCATCACAACCGACAACGGCAGTGAATTTGCTGCACATCTTGACATAACTACAGGTTTACGCATGAAAGGACTTGATGATGTGATTGTTTACTTCGCTGACAGCTACTGCTCATGGCAGAAAGGAGCCGTTGAAAATGTCAACAAACTCATTCGTCAGTACATCCCTAAAAAATCAAATTTCAATGATTTCTCTGAAAAATATATCAGGAACGTGGCTAAGAAACTGAACCTCAGACCTAGAAAAAAACTCGGTTTTTCAAACCCTAAGACTGAGTTCTTCAAACAAATCGCTATTTTTGCACTTGCCAGTTGAACCTGCCCATTGCAAAGGTACAAATAACGTGACGTATTTTCACAACTTTAGATGTGAGCCATTTCCTTATTTTCGCTAATTTTGTGTGATTTTTTTATTTAACGCATTCTGCTGCAATATGAAGATTACAAAAGATAATATTATCGGATTTATCTGGCAACACTTCCTTTTAATTCTTTCAATGTTTTTCATGACCTTTGGAGTGGCGTTATGCGTCCGTTCAAACCTCGGCAGCGGTGTCATTTCTTCCATTCCAATGTCCTTCTCGCTTGCCGGAGGGGCAGGTATTACACCGCGATTGACAATAGGAGGCTACACCAATATTATGAATGTGATTCTGGTTGTAGCACAAGTAATTGTCTTACGTCGTAAATTTGAGCCAATACAGTTTTTTCAGCTTGTCATCGGGTTTGTTTTCGGATGTCTTCTTGATGCTAATATGTGGATAACATCCTATTTCTCAACATATCAGTCATTAGCTGCTCAGATAATC
Organism: Paramuribaculum sp.; assembly: GCA_029062075.1. Taxonomy (GTDB): domain Bacteria; phylum Bacteroidota; class Bacteroidia; order Bacteroidales; family Muribaculaceae; genus Paramuribaculum. The sequence goes on along the minus strand of JAIDQW010000472.1, from coordinate 397 downwards.
GCCCAATTTATGGGAGCTACAATTCTGGGATGCGCTGTTGCTGTTGAGATAAGATGCGGTTCGATAACAATGCCGGGTGAAGGTATCCAGGTTGCCATAGCCCGCGTTTCAGGCAAACCTTTCCCTATAATTAAAATTATTGTTGATACAGTTCTGGTGATTCTGGCTGTTATTTCAGGTTTCTGCTTCTTTGGCTCGTGGCCTTGGACAGTGGTTGGGCCCGGTACCTTGTTTGCAATGTTTTATGTTGGATATGTGGTGAAACTTATCAATCCTCATCTAATATGGTTTGATCGTTTACTCGATTATCGCCCCGGATTCCGCCGTTACATTTACGGACTTGCCAGATTCATCTATCCTCTCAAAGCGGGTTGACCCTAGTATACTTCTTTCTTCA
>JAIDQW010000471.1 GCA_029062075.1 Paramuribaculum sp. | reverse complement strand
TTCTATAGCATGTAAAATAGCATCCTTGGTAATTTCATGGAAAACAATACGCTTGGTGTTTTCCGGCTTGAGTTCGAGCACTTTGTAAAGGTGCCAGGCAATAGCTTCTCCCTCGCGGTCTTCATCACTCGCAAGCCAGACCATCTTAGCTTCGGAAGCTGCTTTTTTCAAATCGCGAACAAGATTCTTCTTGTCTTCAGGGATCTCATAGACCGGGGTGAAGTCACCTCCTTCAACACTGAAATTTTTTTTGGAGAGGTCACGAATATGACCGTAGCTCGACATGACTTTGTAATCTTTGCCGAGAAATTTTTCTATAGTTTTAGCCTTTGCCGGCGACTCTACGATGACAAGGTTCTTTATCATTAGGATGCTATATTTTTGTATTTAGGCGACAAAATTAGAAAAAGAAATTTACTTTGCCGACAATTACACCTATTTAATATATAAATACCGGAATTTATTTATTAAACATAGTAAAAGTCCGATTTGTTGAAAACCGGACTTATGTCTTGAGATTAGCAGTGATTTCAGAAGTAGAAATCAGAAGATTTAGAGTAATATAGCATGGCAGAGCCAACCTCTTCCGCTTTCTCATCACCCTTGCTGTTTCGCACAATTGCGAGAGCGAAGCGGAGGGTTGTAGCCGGTCCGTTGCCGGTGATTAGAGTCGGATGAGCAACCACCGGTGATTCCTGGAAAATTCCGGTTTTTATGTAGCCTTCCATTCCCGGATAGCAGGTAGCTTCTCTTCCGGCAAGAATGCCGAGCGGCTCAAGAACAATAGCCGGCGAAGCACAGATAGCGGCGATTTTACCCCCTTTTTTGAATTGGTCTGTAAGAGCGGCTGATACTTTTTTGTTTGCTGCAAGATTTGCAGCTCCGGGCATGCCTCCGGGGCAGATCAGCCATTCAGCATTAGCCAAGTCAGCATCGTTGATATGAATATCAGCCTCTACCTTTACTCCGTGGGCACCTTCAACTGTTTTGCTTCCAGCGGTCACCGCTACAGTAGTTACCGTCATTTCGGCGCGTCGCAAAACATCAACAGTTGCGAGAGCTTCAATTTCCTCAAATCCCGGAGCTAAAAAAATAAAAGAGTGCTTCATGGTAATATGTTTTTATGTGTTGGTTAATTAAGTTAATTTTGGGTACTACTTTTGCAAATGTAGTATATTGGATGAGATATTTATTAATTTTGAGTTGGGTTTTTTATGAAAATGAAAAAAATAGAATCGGTTATTTTTGCATTGGTCACTCTTTTCTGTCTGAGCAGTTGTGGCAAAAAGGAGTGGTATGTTTATGAAGGAGCTGTGTGGGGCACCTCGTTTCATATAGATTATTGCGGGGATAAAAATCTAAATGACAGTATTAATCTGGTGATGAGGAGAGTGGAGCTAAGTCTTTCGCCCTTTGATAAGGAATCGCTTATAAGTAAAATTAACCGTGGAGAAGATGCTGAGTGTGATTCAGATATGGTGAAAGTTTATAACTGCGCCAAATATGTCTGGAGAATAAGTGGAGGCGCATTTGACCCGAGTGTAGCGCCCGCAGTGAATTTGTGGGGGTTCGGTTATAAAGGAGCGGAAACACAGCCTGATGAAGATTCGGTAGAAAGGGTAAAAGCTCTGGTCGGGTTGGGAAAAAGCTATATTGAAAACGGCTTTTTGAAACATGCTGAAGGCATGGAATTTGATTTCAGCGCAATTACCAAAGGTTTTGGTTGCGATATGGTTGGAGAGATGCTTGAAAGAAACGG
>JAIDQW010000470.1 GCA_029062075.1 Paramuribaculum sp. | reverse complement strand
GTGCCACCTTAGACTCACTTACCGGGTATGAAAAACTGAAAGCTGCACAACGGCTTGCCTTCAACTTTACCGCCGTAAATGTTGACTCAGCGATCAAGTATTATTCGTATGCTGAAAATTTAGCTGAGGAACTCAATGATGAGTCGAAACGCTTGCAACTTGAAGCACACCGACTGTCTATGGCTACTTTTCTCGGAGACCTGTATAAGACGAGTGAACTGTTTGAAAAGATTGACACCACAAAAATGAATAAAGATGACCTCCGGGAATATTTTGCCGCAGGGAGCAGACTCTATCTTGCTTACGCCAGTTATGTGACACCGGAGCAGGCTGGCATTTCTCTTGAAAAAGGGAAAAGGTGCGCAAAACGTTATCTTGAACTCAGCGAAAAGGATACACCTGAATATAATTATGTGGAAGCAGTGATTGCCGATATTGACGGACGACATGCCCGCGCTATTGCCCTCGCGAGCGATGCACTGGAAAACCAGCAACCACAGAGCATATATCACACTTGGTGTGAGGAAATTCTTGGAGCAACATATCTTCATGATAACAAGAAAGAGGAAGCTATCATTCACTTTGCAAAAGCAGTGAAGAATGATGCCGAACAAGGTTTTCAGATTGGAAATGGAGCCCGTATGCTCGCTAATCTGATGATTCATGAAGGGGAATTCAGCCAGGCAGACAAACTTTTGCAGTTCGCATTAATCAATGCCATTAATTCCGGTGACAAGATGAGATTTTCTCAGGCTGTGTCTCTGTCTCCGGAAATAACCAACAGATACAGGGGAACCAACAGTGTTGCCAGAGTTATAATAATATCGCTTGTGGCTTTAATAATTATCTGTCTGGCATTCATCGCTCGTTTGATAGTCAAACTCAGACGAAAAAAACGTGACATTGACGTTTTAACAAAGAAAAACACCGAGGCTCGCATTGAAAAAACTACTTACATCAGGGAGTTCCTGAACATGAGCGCGATTTACCTCGAAAAGATGGATGAATACAAAACATCCGTTCAGAAAAAAATCAAGTCAGGAAAACTGGAAGAAGTTATTTCAGCTCTTAGGTCCGGCGAGATGTTCCAATCTCAGTCAGACACCTTCTACAGTCTTTTTGATCGTGCATTCATTCACGCGTTCCCCGATTTTGTAAAGGAAGTAAACAACCTGATGCAACCTGACAAAATTCTGGTTCAGCCCCAACCGGAATTTCTGACAACCGATTTACGATTACTTGCTTTCATGAGACTGGGTATTGACGATAGCACCGTCATCTCACGGTTTATGGGTCTGTCTATCAACACTATCTATTCTTACCGCAACCGCTTGCGCTCCAGAGCCATAAACAGGGAAACATTCGAAAAAGACATCACTAAAGTCGGCTGAAACTTACAAAAAAATGCTCATTGCACTTGCTTAAGCTGCACAATGAGTATTAATTTCTAAATGTATGTTTCATCTTATCAGCGCGCGTCCTGCCCAGACGAGTAGCACACCAGTGATAACACTTGCCGCAAGATAGAAAACGCAAGTTGACCAGTCCCCCTTGCTACCC
>JAIDQW010000047.1 GCA_029062075.1 Paramuribaculum sp. | reverse complement strand
GTTTGATCGTTTACTCGATTATGGCCCCGGATTCCGCCGTACATTTACGGACTTGCAAGATTCATCTATCCTCTCAAAGAGGGTTGACCCTATTATACTTCTTTCTTCAAGTCAACCGGTTATCTGCAAGTATCCGTTTGCACCTATTACTTTATTTTATTTCGTCTGTCGCAGTATTCCGACGGTGTCTCCCCTGCTATTCTTTTGAATGTTCTGGAAAAATGCTGCGGATAATCGAATCCTAATGAATACGCCACTTCTGAAGAATTCATTCCCGCTACGAGTCTGTTTTTTGCCAGCTGAATTACAAATTTCTTTATATACTGGTTAGCTGTATCCCCGGTCAGTCGTTTTATCAGATCGCTCAGGTAGCTTGGCGACAAACATAATTTGTTTGCACAGTAGCTGACTGACGGTACACCCTCAGTCAATTGCCGTTCCTCTTCAAAATACCCTTTCAGCAGTTGCTCAAATCTTGAAAGAATATCGTTTGACACCTTTACTGATTCAAACTGGCGGTTATAGAACCGCTGGGCATATCTTAGCAACAGATTTATAAACCCGACAATTATTCTATTCTGCTCAGAGTCAAATTCAAACTTCAGCTCATTATCAAGCTGCTTTATTATTGAAACAAGTACATCCTTCTCCCGTGGTGTCATGCGCAGCGCTTCATTGATACTGTAGTCAAAAAACGTGAAGTTCTTTATCTGTTTCTCAAGTGCTGTTCCCTGCAATAAATCCGGATGAAACAACACAGCCCAACCCGAAAGATTCACCTGTTCACCGTTATCCTCCTTACCGCCTATCTGTCCCGGAGCCACACATATAAGAGTATCCTCGGAAAAGTCATATCTTCCGGCACCATATACCAACTCATACCCGGATTCTTTGCCCTGCAGAAACAGTCCGTAAACCTCGTAACTGTTAAGACTATAGCGAATCGGAGATAACTCACTGAAATTTACTACAGTGATAAGATCATGGGGGTCTTTCTGACCTAACCAGGAACTATAATCGGAAGGTTTGTTTACTTTTAGAATGTTACTCATCTAACCTCGGAAAGATTGGTTATAATCGTAAAGATACAAAAAAATGGTTAGGTATCAGT
>JAIDQW010000469.1 GCA_029062075.1 Paramuribaculum sp. | reverse complement strand
TCTTCAGCTTGTGGGACTTGACCGAATTGACTCGAATGAGGAATCCAATCCTGACGGATTTTTTGACTTTATTGACGGTTACACAATTCAGCCGTCTTCCGGTAAGGTGATTTTCCCTGTTGCAGAACCCTTTGGTGAGGCACTCAAAAGACGGGTAAATGATCCGGCGGTGGAGCCTTTCCTATATCAGGAGCTATATGATTCCACTTTGGTGGTTGCAAGACAGTTCTCTGACAAGAACAAATTTATAATTACCGGTGAGTACCGCGCAAGTGCCGGATCGCAGATAAGGCTTGATGCCATGAATGTGCCGCGAGGTTCGGTTGTGGTTACTGCAGGCGGAGTCACACTTGTGGAAAACAGCGACTATACCGTGGATTATGCCATGGGTATTGTCACCATAACAAACCAGAGTATTATTGACTCGGGGCAGAGCATTAACGTGACTCTTGAAAATCAGTCTCTCTACAGCACCCAGCGAAAAACACTCCTCGGTCTTGACCTTAACTACAAATTCAACAAGGAGTTCAATCTGGGCGCAACTATCATGCACTATTCTGAAAAAGCACTGATTGAGAAAGTTAACATCGGTAATGAGACTGTTAACAACACTATTTTCGGTCTCAACATGGCATACAACACTCAGTTGAACTGGATTAATACTCTCCTGAACAAAATTCCCACAGTTGATGCCTCCGCTCCGTCTAATTTCAGTATTGTAGGGGAAGTAGCCAAACTTATGCCTCACAAAACCAAATCCGGTTCAAATTCAGGTAGTTCGTATATCGATGACTTCGAGAGTTCGCAAATAGGCATTGACCTGAGGTCACCGTTTGCCTGGTTCCTGAGCTCCACCCCTTATGAAAATGGTGCAGGTGCACTCTTCCCCGAAGCTGCGTTGAGCAATAATCCTGCTTACGGCATGAACAGGGCGCTTATCAACTGGTATTATATTGACCGACTCTTCACACAGAAAAATTCCTCCCTATGTCCGGGTTATCTCAGGAGTGACCTCAAGCAACAGTCAAATCCATACGTAAGAGAAATCACCTCAAGAGAAATTTTCCCTGACCGCCAGCTCACTTACGGAGAGTCATCAACCATCCAGACACTAAATTTATCTTTCTACCCACAGGAGAGAGGACCATACAATGTTGATGCCACTAATGTTGACAATGAAGGTAACCTGCTTTACCCGGAAAAAAGATGGGGTGGAATAATGAGGAGGCTTGATAACACAAACTTTGAGCAGAGCAACATTGAATACGTTCAGTTCTGGCTTATGAATCCATTCCTTGATCCTGAAAATCCCAACTACGAAGGTGGCGACCTCTACTTTAATTTCGGAGAAATAAGTGAAGATATTCTTAAGGACGGAATGAAATCCTATGAAAACGGAATACCGGTGGATGGAAATGAAAGTTTTATGCAAACTACAAACTGGGGGCGTGTTTCATCACAAAACTCTCTGACATACGCTTTTGATAATAATACCTCGGCGAGAAATATTCAGGATGTGGGTCTTGACGGTCTTCCCAATGAGAGTGAATTTTCATTCCCTACTTATGGTGAATATGTGGATGAGCTTCGCCGACGTCTCCCGGCGGAAACAATATCGAAAATGGAGAATGACAAGTTTTCTCCGATGAACGACCCTGCGGGAGACAACTATCATTTTTACAGAGGCTATGATTATGATGAGCAGCGACTTTCTATTCTGGAGCGATACAAGCGGTATAATGGTGTTGAGGGCAACTCTTTGTCGCCTGAGGATGCAGGGGAGTCATTGTATCAGTCCTCCCGTAATCTGCCTGATGTGGAGGATATAAATCAGGATAACACTCTGAATGAGTACGAAAGATATTTCCAGTACAGGGTGTCTATTCGTCCTGAAGACCTTGAAGTGGGAAAGAATTTTATCACCGACAAGCAGGTGTCAATGGTAAGTTTGCGTGATGGTACTGATGCGGAGGTTGAATGGTATCAGTTCAAAATACCTTTAAGTGAGTATGAAAAGATTGTCGGTTCTATTTCCGACTTCTCCACAATCAGGTTCATGAGAGTGTTCATGACCGGATTCAAGAAAACCACCCATCTGAGATTCGCTACACTTGAGCTTGTTAAAGGGGAGTGGAGAACATACGATTTCAGCTTGAACACCAGAGGAGACGCACCCGCTGAGGGGCAGCTTGATGTGTCAGTTGTCAACATAGAGGAAAATTCATCACGCACACCGGTTAACTATCTGTTGCCTCCAGGTGTAAACAGAATATCAGACCCTGCTCAAACCCAGATTGTTCAACTCAATGAGCAGTCGCTCTCTCTTACCGTGAGCGATCTTGATGCCGGTGATGCGAGAGCGGTATATCGAAACACCATGCAGGATTTGAGAAACTACAGCCGGCTGCAGATGTGGGTTCATGCGGAAGCACCTATAAATGATTCCCAGTCTCTACGTTCCGGAGAGTTGTCACTGTTTGTGCGCCTGGGAAGCGATGTGAAAAATAATTTCTACGAATATTCTATTCCTCTAACCCTCACACCTCCGGGAAGATATTCCGACACAAGAGCCGACAGAGAAATCGTTTGGCAGCTATCAAACAGGCTCAATCTTCTGCTTGATAACCTTGTAGCTGTAAAGGAGGCAAGAAACAGGCTTAGGCAACAACATGATTCCGGAGTGGGTTACACAACTCTGTATAGCGAGCGTGACCCCGACAACGAGCAGAACCTTATCTCAGTGCTCGGCAATCCTTCGCTTAGCGATGTCAGGGTTATGCTTATAGGTGTGAGAAACAATTCATCCACAACAAAGGGCGGAACGGTCTGGGTAAATGAACTAAAAGTGACCGATTTCGAGAGTTCCGGAGGTTGGGCGGCTAAAGTCAATGCCAACCTCGGGCTGAGTGACATTGCAACACTCAATTTCGGCACCCATATTGAAACAGCCGGTTTTGGTGGAGTAGATCAGAATCTTAATTCGCGTCGAATGGATGATTTCACTCAGATTAATTTCGCTGTGCAGGGTGATATAGGGCGATTTGCACCTTCATCTGTTAAGCTTAAGGCTCCTGTTTATTATTCTGTAATGAAAGAACGCACCAAGCCTAAATATAATCCGCTCGACAAAGATGTGCTGCTCAAAGATGCACTTGAGGATGCCGGTTCAGCAAGAGCGCGTGACTCCATAGAATCATACGCGATACAACGCTCCACCGTGTCAAGCTTTAGTGTGACAGGTCTCACATTTGATGTAAAGAGCAAAACCCCGAAGCCATGGGACCCCGGAAACTTTACTCTGAATTTCTCATTCAACAAGCAGTCTAAGAGCGATCCCACCACCGAGTACGAGAACGCTAACGATTATCGCGGCAGCTTCAGATACTCATATTCCCCCCGTGTAAAGGGGCTCAAACCGTTTTCAAAAATACGCTCGTCATCAAACAATGTGAAATTCTTTAAGGAATGGGAAATAAACTGGTTGCCTAACTCTATCTCCTTCCTGACAACGATGTCACGCTACTATTACGAGCAGCAGACACGCAGCGAGATTGACAACGGGTTTACCTTACCTGTTCAGGTAAGTAAAAATTTTTTGTGGGACAGACAGTTGAACTTGTCATGGGCTATAACAAAGAATCTTAATGTCAATTTCACATCAAATACATCCGCGAGAATAGATGAACCTATCGGGGCGGTAAACAGAAAGCTGTTTCCTGACAAGTACAAAGAGTGGAAAGACACTGTTATGCAGTCAATTCTACGTCTCGGAACACCATGGGGCTACAATCAGACTTTCTCTGCCTCATACAAGGCACCGTTTAACCGAATACCGGTAGTGGATTTTATAAACGGTTCAGTTAACTATAATTCATCCTATAGGTGGGCGAGAGGAGCCACTGTTGACGGGGTGAATATGGGAAATTCCGTTGCAAACCAAGGTGCTTGGAGTGCTGACGGAGCCATAAGTTTTGAATCTTTCTATAATAAAATACCGTGGTTCAAGAAAGTAGGGCAACGCTTCTCAACTGCCCCGGCACGTCCCGGCAGCAGAAACAATGCTGATAAAGCACGCAGATTCATCAGGGCTTATCCGCTGAGTGAGGACACAACTGTAACTGTTACTCATAATTTGAAGACGAAAAATGTTAATGTCTCGGTGACAGAGGCTACAACAGGCAGGAAAATGAATGTTAAGACCAGAGTAATTGACGAGAATAATGTAGAGTTACTCACAAGAGGTAAAACAAATGTGAATGTCACGGTTACGGAAATTAAGAAAGTGCATAAAAACGTTTGGAGCGAAATTGCTCAGTACGCCACGAGATTTATAATGTCACCTCGCAATGCATCTGTTAAATGGCGATCCACCAGGTCACTGAGCCTGCCTCTCTTCCGTCCCGATATAGGAAATGCCTTTGGTCAGACACGCGACTACGGTCCTATGTCTCCCGGTCTGGATTTTGCTTTCGGTTTCACCGGTGAGAGCTATATTCAGAGAGCAAAAGAGTGCGGATGGCTTATTCTTGATGACGGTCAGACCTCACCTGCTATCTTCTCACGGACCAATGAAATAACATTTGAACTGAACCTCGAACCTATTAAGGGGTTAAGAATAAGTCTCACCACCAATAGAACAGATAACCGGAGCAATTCAGTGCAGTTCATGTACAACAATATGCCGACATCTCTGAGCGGCAGCTATACGAAGACGCACTGTGCTATTTTGACATCGCTTCGCTCTGGTAATGCTGACAACGGATATGCAAATAAAGCGTTTACTGATTTCATTAATGCAATACCGGTTATAGCTGAGAGGGTTAACGCACAGTATGTGGGTACACATTATCCGGAATCGGGCTTTATGAGCGGGCATGCTCTTGCCGGGCAACCTTACAGCAGCGAAGTGTGTGCGCCAAGTGTTACCGGCAGTGATGTTCTCATCCCGGCATTTCTTGCCGCATATACCGGAACCTCACCGCGAAAGCAATATCTGAATCCGTTCCCGTCGCTCGCTCATGCACTCCCGAACTGGAGAATAAGTTATGACGGAATAGGAAGAATATCAGCTTTACAGAATATATTCAAAACAATTGTTCTCAATCACTCCTATCAGTGTACTTATTCGGTAGGATCTTATAGCTCATATCTCAACTGGATCGGTGTCAATGGTGATAATATCGGTTTCACCCTTAATGAACTTACCGGTCAGCCTATGCCATCATCACCTTACAATATTTCGTCTGTAACAATTACAGAGCGTTTTGCCCCGCTCATAGGTGTATCCGGAACTTTGAAAAATGACCTTACCTTGAATGCGGAGTGGAGAAACAGCCGCTCTCTCACCCTGAATACCTCAGCCGGTCAGGTAGTGGAATCCGCTACTACCGGAATTACTGCAGGTGTAGGTTATAAAATAGTGGGCTTTAACTCTGTGCTCAAGATAAAAGGCTCACAGCAGGGAATAAGCAACGACCTCACTATCAACGGTGATTTCTCTTATCAGCTGAATCAGGCGTTGATAAGACGTATTGAAACCGCTTATACTCAGGCGACTTCAGGCACCAGGACAATTGGAATTAATATTACTGCTAACTATATTATGTCGCGTCGCCTTACAGTGGGAATGTTCTTTGAGCACAGAATAAATACCCCCATTGTAAGTTCAAACGCTTATCCTGTTACCGATACAGCCTACGGCTTGAGCTTCAACCTCAATCTCGCAAGATGATTAAACCTGACTAGAGCTCCCGGTATCAGTTGTGGGTGAGGTTGGTGCGGCTGTAGTGGGTTTGAAGAATTTTGCAAGATGCTTTTCCTGAAATTTCTGCAGAAGCTCCCAGAAGTTAGGCACAAAGAGGGTGCCTACAATAGCATTGATAAACATTCCGAATACCACTGCGGTGCCTAATGATATACGGCTTTCGGCACCGGCTCCGGTAGCAAACAGCATAGGCATGACTCCGAATACAAACGCGAGAGCAGTCATCATAATCGGGCGGAAACGTATTTTGCCTGCATTGAGTGCCGCCTGGCGTATGTCCATTCCGCTCTTCCGGAAATCTACCGCGTATTCAACAATAAGAATTGCGTTTTTAGCGGATAGACCCAGCAGCAGTATGATACCGATCTGAGTATATATACTTATGCTCTGTGACATAAATATACATCCGATAATTGTGCCGAGAATGGCTGTGGGCATAGAGATGATCACCGCTATCGGGTCAGTAATGCTTTCATATTGGGCGGCAAGCACAAGCAAGGTTATTATCACGGCAAACAGCATAACCATGGAAATGGTTGTTCCCGCCTGAGTTTCCTGATAGGCTTCTCCGGTCCAAGCAAATGAGTAGTTGGAGCCGAGGGTCTTTGATACAATCTCCTCCATAGCCTTTATACCTTCTGCCGAACTTGTGCCTTTTGCGGCATTTGCCGTAATGGCAGCTGTCTGGTACATATTGTAACGGCTTACGGTCGGTTCACCGAATACCTGTTCAACGGTGGTGAATGCCGAGAATGGAACCATTTCACCGTCAGAGTTTCTGACACTTAGCTGGCGCAGATTTTCAATATTCGCTCTTGCGGCAGCATTGGCACCTATTGTTACCTGATAGACTCTACCGAACTCAACAAAGTCGTTCACATAGCTGGTACCCATATATGCGGACAGGGCAGAATAAACATCTTCAAGCATCAACCCGTGGATTTTTACTTTGTCACGGTCTATGCTGAGATTATACTGGGGTACAACACCTTCATAGGTAGAGGTTATGCTTGCAATACGGGGATCTTTGGCTGCCTCTTCCCTGACAGCTGAAATAGCCGAGAGCATTTCGCTTGCACCGAGTGAGTTGATGTCAAGCAGCTGCATTTCAAGTCCTGAACTCATTCCAAGTCCCGGAATAGCCGGAGGATTTACAGCAAAAGCTATAGGCTCCTGATAGTGGGAGGCTATCTCCTGAAATTTTTCCATGAGCGCGTTTACCCCCTCAGATTTCTTTTTGCGGTCTTTCCACGGTTCAAGAACCACAAACATGCTGCCGAAATTCGAGGATGAACCTCCTCCAAGCATTGACATGCCGGAAATGGAGATAACATCTTTTACCTCTGGTAGTTCCTTCAGTTCGTTGCTGATGGAGGTCATAATTTGGTCGGTACGTTCAAGCGAAGCACCTGTAGGTAGCTGTACTGATGCTATGTAATAACCCATATCTTCCGAAGGAATATAGCTTGTAGGCCATTTGATAAATCCCCAGAATGCGGCAACCGTAATAGCAACATAAATACCGATGGCTACAATCGGTTTTTTGAGGAATTTGCCGACAATGCGCATATATAGTGCCAGAGTAGCGGCAAATCCTTTCTCAAAGTATTTGTAAACAAAGAACTTGGAGGGTTTTGTCGGACGGAGAAAAAGTGCACACATTGCCGGAGTAAAAGTCAGTGCATTGAATCCGGAGAAGGCGGTTGAAACAGCGATTGTCAAAGCAAACTGTTTGTAAAGTTCACCGGTAATACCTGATACAAAGGCGGTTGGAATGAATACTGATAAAAGAACGAGTACCTCGCCGATAACCGGTCCCTGAAGCTCTTTCATAGCTTTTTCAGCAGCCTGTCTTGGCGTTAGTTTACCTTCGTCAAGAATTCTCGAACAGTCTTCCACCACAACTATAGCATCATCTACCACAATGGCAATCGCCAGTACCAGACCGAAAAGGGTGAGGGTATTGAGTGAGAATCCCATGAGTTTCATAACTGCAAATGTGGCTATGAGAGACACAGGTATTGTAAGCATCGGGATAATCACAGCACGCCAGTTTTGCAGGAACAAAAGAATCACAAGCATTACAAGCAGAGAAGTCTCAACAAAAGTGATAAGAAGTTCCTCAATTGAAGCATCAACAAAATCCGATGAGTTAAGCACTACGCGGTAGTGGATACCTTCCGGCATATACTTCTGAAGATTGTCAAGCTCGGCAAGAACTTTGTTGGTGACTTCCAGCGCGTTTGCACCTGGGAGCTGATAAATGCCCATAAGAGCAGCCTCACCCGAATTCACCCTTGAAATCTGCGCATAGTCATCACTGCCGAGGTCAACTGTGGCAACATCTTTCAGGCGGAGCATGCTTCCGTCCTCATTTGCACGGAGAATGATGTTTTCAAACTGGTCCGGAGTCTGGAGACGCCCTTTGCTGGTTAAAGTATATTGAAACTGGTTGTCAGACGATGTGGGCGCGGCACCGACAGAACCGGCAGACACCTCGATGTTTTGTGACTCAATCATAGCCATCACATCACTCGGCGTAAGGTCTCTCACCTGCATTTTCTGAGGATCAAGCCATATTCTCATGCTGTACTCTCCGGCTCCGAAAGCTCCTACACCACCAACTCCTTCAACTCTCGAAATGGCATCTACAAGATGAAGTTTGGCATAGTTGGTGAGATACAAGGCGTCATATCGCTTGGGGTCATCGGTTTCAAGCGCGACAAATAGAATAATGTTGCTGCTCTGTGATGTAACGCTAACACCTTGTTGCTTAACCGCTGCAGGTAAAGTTGCCTCTGCCATTGAAATTCTATTCTGGATTTTTACAGCCGCCATGTCAACATCGGTACCGTTGTCAAAAGTAACGGTCAGGCTATAGCTGCCGTCACTTCCGGAAGTAGAGCTCATGTACATCATTCCTTCCACACCGTTGATTTGCTCTTCGAGTGGCACGCCAACTGTTTCAGCTACGGTTTTTGCATCAGCTCCGGGATAAGTGGCAGAAACATTGACTGTTGGCGGAGTTATATCCGGGTATTGTGATATAGGGAGAGATTTTACTGTAAGAAGCCCGGCAAGCACCATTATAATGGCGATTACAATCGAAAATATGGGGCGGTCTATAAAAAAGCGTGAAAACATAATCCGGGATTTAGCGAGTAAGAACAGGGTTGACAGTCATGCCGGGTCGGACTTTCAGCATTGCTTTTGTAACATATTTTGTTCCGGGCTGAATTCCTTCTGTTACAATTCGGAGCGTGTCCCGGTAAAGGTCTCCAACCTTAACCGGGGTGTAAACTATCTTATTGGAATCATTTACGGTGTAAAGGTATTTACCAAGCTGGTCTGTTGAAAGCGAGGCATCTTTAACCAATACAGCCTTGGGATCTGTTTTCCAAGGAAGCTTTACCGATACATACATTCCAGCTTTGAGTTCATTGTAAGGATTGTCAATGTTGGCTTTCACCTCAATAGTGCCTGTTGATGAATTTACATCTGGGGCGAGGTAGTTTAGGTCTGCTGTATATGAATGTGGAAGTTCTTCGCTGAAAATAAGCGGAATGGCGGAGTAATCAATACCTTCGCGGTTTGCGGTGGTGGAATACATTCTCATAAAAGAGTCATCCTCGATATAGAAGGTGGCATGTACATCTTTATCTGCATAAATGGTAGCAAGATCAACCGGTGCACCTTCTCCTCCGATATAGGCGCCAGGGTCAACATTCCTTGAGGAGATATGCCCGGTAATTGGTGCCGTTACCGTGCAGTAACTCAGATTAGTAGCGGCTGTGCGCAAAGCTGCTTCAGCTGTCTTTATAGCAGCGAGGCTTGATTCCATGGAGTTTTTAGCCTGAGCAACTTCCATTTGAGAAACAGCATCGCTTTCAAGCGCTTTTTTCATAGCTTCATATTGCTTGGTGGCGTACTCATTTGTGCTTCGTGCGGTCGCCAGTTGTGCCTGAGCCTGCTGAAGGGCATCTCGGTAAATACGAGATTCAATAGTGAACAATACCTGACCTTTCTGCACTAAATCACCTCCGCTGAAATTGCAGGTGAGTACGGTGCCGTTGACTCTTCCAACAACATTGACAGTGCTGTTGGCACTGATAACACCGGGATATGTTTTATAAAGAGTAAGCGAGTCGGTTACAGCTTCCGCTACCTGGATGTCCGGAGTTTCATCTATATTACCGGATTGTTTGCGGGAGCATGATAAAGTTACGGCTGCAACAGAGCAGCATAGCAGAAAGAAGTTAGATGTGCGCATATAATGGGAGGTATTGTATTATTATTCTGTTTTTATGTCTGAGTATCCTCCACCCAGGGCTTTGTATAGCGAAACGAGTGCGTTCAGGGCATTGCCTTTCGCTGTTATGAGACTGTTTGTATATGTCAGGAATGACATCTGAGCGTCTGCCACAGGTGTAAAGTTTGAGTTTCCGGTTTTGTAGAGTTCCACAGAGCGAGTTAAAGCGATATGGCTCTGATTTTCAGTTTCGTTCAGGTCGGTGATAGTAGCAAGATACATTGAGTATGAATATATAGCGTTGTCAACCTCAAAATAAGCGTTCTTAAGGGTATAATTGTAATCATCAATTAATGCTTCCATCTGCGCTTTTGCCTCTGCTACAGCATATTTCCGGCTGAACCCGCTGAAAAGTGTCCAGCTGAGTGACGGTGCGATACTGTAAGTGAAACTACCACTCTTAAACAGGTTGCCGGCATCATGGCTGCTGGTGCCTATCGCACCGTTTATCGTGAGAGTTGGCAGAAAGTCCTTTTTCGCTATTCCGACAGCGGCAGCAGCGGCGCTTACATTCTGTTCCGACTGCATAATGTCAGGACGGCGACGGATAATGTCAGCAGGTACTCCGGTTAGTGGAACAGGATTACATTGCGGTAATGGTGCGAGGCTGTCAAGCGAGCATGGTAATGCATCAGCAACGGTACCCGTTAGCAGGACGAGTGAGTTTCTAAGTGAATGAATCTGTGCTCTGAGAGGAGCAATAGTGGAAAGTGTGGAGTAGTAAACGGTTTTAGCCTGAGCTACATCTAATGCCGATGCAAGTCCGGTTTCATGTCGGGCTTCAGCAATTTTTACAACCTTAAGCTGAGAGGCACTGTGTTCCAGGGCTACAGCGAGCTGAGCCTGTGCCACTCGATAATTGAAATATGTAGAAGCTATTTCTGCTGTAATTGAAAGCATTACGCCCTCAGACTCGGCTCGAGTGGCACGGTATGAAGCTTTCTTTTGATTTACACCGGCTCTTACTTTGCCGAAAATATCTATTTCCCATGAAGCAGATGCACCGGCACTGAAATAATCGGTAGTTGTTGACGGTACTTTAGTTGCCGATGTCATACCGCTCATCCGCTCCTTTGTCCATCCGGCAGAGATATTGACCGAAGGATAATAACCTGATTTAGCTATGCCAACGAGTGCTTTAGCGGCATCAACGCGCTTTACTGCCGCAGCTATATCATAACTGTTTGCTCTGCCAAGTTCTATTAGAGAGTCAAGAGTAGAGTCGCCGAAATCAGTCCACCAATTGCTGTCTGCCTCATAATAAGGTGATACATAAGTCCAATTCTCACGACTGACAGTGGAATTATCTTGCGCAAAGGAAACTGAAGCAGTTACTGCAGCGCATGCAGTTGCCGCTATAAAAGGCAGAATTTTTTTGACTCTTACAGGCATAATAGAAACGTGTTTATAAATAAATAACATAATTACACCTGAATAGTTCTTAGAGTATTGGCGGAGCCGGAAAAAAATCCCGCTCCTTTCAGTCAAAATAATGACCTGAAGGAGCGGGATAGGTTGAAATGATGCCGGTTGAGTTTATTCTGATATATCAACCGCGTAGTACATTTTTTTGCCGGTGGGATAAATACCGGTAATAAACATCACTTTGTCATATTCATCATCGCTCTTGATTATGGAATTATACACTTTTTCCACATCTTCGGCAGAGTTAACTCTCATGTTGTTGATATCAAGAATAATAAATCCTTCTTTGATTCCGGCATCTTTGAAAGGACCGTCCTTGAGCCCTGCAACCTGTACACCAGAAGAAATTTTGAGCTCCTTCTTAGTGTCATCGCTGAGCTTCTTGAAGGCACATCCGAGATTGGCAACTGTTGAAGCCTGGACAATGCGCGTGCTACCCTGATTATTATAAAGTGTAGCTTCGGTTGTGTATGTCTTATTGTCACGCACATAGGTAATCTTCACTTTGTCACCGGGACGGAACTGGCTCATAGCTTCCATCAGCTGAGCTCCATTGTGTGTTTCCTTACCGTTGAGCGCGATAATAACGTCTCCCGGCTCAATTCCTGCTTCTTTAGCCGCTCCTCTGTCAACAACCTCTCTAACGAGCAAACCATCGTTAACAGCAGTAATGTTATTCTCCTTTTTCAGTTCGGGATTGAGTTCTGTGTAGGAAACTCCGAGGAATGCTCTCTGTACTGCTCCATACTGCTTTATGTCAGTCATGATTTTGGTAACAATAGAGGTCGGAATAGCAAATGAGTATCCCGCATAATTACCTGTTTGTGAGTATATGGCTGTGTTTATGCCAATTAACTCTCCTCGAAGGTTAACAAGGGCGCCTCCGGAGTTTCCGGGATTAACAGCGGCATCGGTCTGGATATAAGATTCAATACCCATGCGACGGCTGCTTGTAGCTTGTGAAATAGAGCGGGCTTTGGCACTTACAATACCGGCTGTAACAGTAGATGTGAAGCCGAAAGGATTACCGACGGCGAGAACCCATTCGCCGATTTTGAGTGCGTCACTGTCGCCAAACGGAATAACAGGGAGGTCATTAGCTTCGATTTTTATGAGCGCGAGATCGGTAGAAGGGTCGGCTCCGATAACTGTTGCGTTGAAGGTGCGATTGTCATTGAGAGTTATCTCAAGTTTTTCCGCTCCGTCAATCACATGGTTGTTGGTTACAATATAACCGTCAGCCGAAATGATTACACCGCTACCCAATCCCATAGGTTGCTGCTTCTGCTCCTGCTGGCGCTGAGGCTGTTGCCTTCCGGGACCACCAAAAAAGAAGTCGAAGAAGGGGTCTGAGAACCCCTGTGATGTTCTTGGAGTGGCGAAACTTTTAATACTTACCACACCATTGATAGTGCTTTCGGCAGCCTTAGTGAAATCAGTGTCAAGAGCCGGGTGTGATGCAACCGTAAAAGCCGCTCCGGTTTGCTGGTTTGGGTCTGAGGGGGAGAGGAGAACGGTAGAATTGTCGGTATCGTTAGAAGATGTTACTTTAGAGATTGCAAATCCGGTTGCAGTGAATACCAATGCAATCGCACCCGCAAGCAATAATGGTTGGAATGTTTTTTTCATATTCTAATAGTTTGAAAATTCAAAATGTGATATATCCAATAGGTTTGTGGCAAATATAGTGCAAGAAACAGTTATCAGATAGAACGGTAGTAATAAAAAAAGGTAAATTAAACCGATTTAATATAGGTGTGGTGTAGTTTAAGTAAAATTTATGGTATAAATGTGAAAATGTGGTATGTACCGGGTGAATTTGTGTCAAAAATGCAGTTAAATGGGTGAAATAGTGACAGAATTACCGGTGTGTGTATTAAATAGTAGCGGAATATATTGTAAATTTGTGGCATGACTTACCTGAAACCATGTCACATTATGAAAGGAAAAGTACTTTTTGTAGCAATAACTGTGTTGGGCATCATGTTTACTTCGTGCCATTCGGGTAGAAAGGGTATAACTGCGGTTAATAAGGTAGCTAAGAGTGTGGTTGTTCCAACCAGGAAGGTGCAATCAACCGTTAAAGTTACTTCAGATATGTCTGATCCCACCAAAAAGCTGCTAACCGAAGCAAACGGATGGCTTGGCACACCTTATAAATATGGAGGCAACAGCAAAAGCGGTGTAGATTGCAGCGGAATGGTGTGCATGGTTTTTGATAATGCTTTGTCCATTAAGTTACCACGCAATTCAGCGCAACAGGGTGAGTGGTGCGCCAAGATAAATAAAAGGGATTTGCAGCCCGGTGACCTTTTGTTTTTCTCAACCCGATCGGGTAGCAGCAGTATTTCTCATGTAGGGATGTATATAGGTGACGGCAATATGATCCATGCTTCAACCAGCAAGGGAGTTATAGTGTCATCACTAAGTGAAGATTATTATGTGAAAACTTATCATTCCTGCGGCAGGGTAGCGCAATATTATGCAATGGTTTCAGGCAAAAAAGGGAAATCGGAAAATCCTTCCACAACAAAGCCATCAACTCCTTCAACCGAGAAACCTGGAGGGAATGGTGATATTCTGATTGCCGGAACAAAAAAATCATCGAAAGAGCATGTTAAAGACCTTGCTGCAACAGTTGTTAAAAGGACTGTTGACAAAGCGACCGAGAAACTTGTAGCAGCAACACCGGGTGAATCAACCAGAGCCGCGCTTGAGAAGCAGCGCCGCAAAATTCTTGATGAGGTGGTTGAACAGAAGATAGATTCCATAGTATCTGATTTTTTTGACTGATGGGTGTAAAGGTTCAGAAGGGGTTGCCCGCAATATCAGCTCTTGAAGATGAGGGCGTGGTAACATGTATTGAACATGGTAATTCAACACCTCTCAGAATTGCGGTGTTGAATCTGATGCCAATAAAAATTACTACCGAGACAGATTTGATAAGACTATTAAGTTCATCTCCTCTGCCGGTAGAGATATCTCTGTTTGAACCGGCGAGTCATACTTCAAAAACTACTCCGGCAGAACATCTGCTTCGGTTTTACAAAAAGTTTGAGGCGTTCGGTGCCGATACCTTTGACGGAATGATAATAACCGGAGCCCCACTTGAACGGGTAGATTTTGAAGATGTGGATTACTGGGAGGAACTTAAAGGTGTGATGGATTGTGCCAGAAAATATGTACGCTCAACTCTGTATATCTGCTGGGCGGCTTTTGCGGGTCTATATAATCGTTATGGAATAAGCAAACAGTTATATGAGCAAAAGATATCAGGGGTGTTCGCTCATCATTGCGATAAGCCGAAATCAAAAATAGTGAATGGTTTTGATGATGAGTTTTATGTGCCTCACAGCCGTTTTATAGGTTTTGACAGAAGCGAGATAGAAACTAATAAGTATCTTGAGGTAATATCATCAAGCGATGAATCCGGTGTTTATATAATAGGTGAGAGGGAGGGACACGATTTCTATATAACAGGTCATTCGGAATATTCTCCACTTACTCTTGACGGAGAGTACAAAAGGGATTTAGCCAAGGGTATGAATCCTCAAATTCCGAAGAATTATTATCCGGAAAATAATCCGGAACTTCCGCCAATAGTGAGATGGCGTGCTCACTCAAGATTGCTGTTTAACAACTGGCTGAATTTCTATGTTTCCGAAAAGGGAGTTTGCGGTATAGAGCCGGTCAGTTGACCTTCTGCTCAAGTTCATGCCAAAGCTTTTCATCAGGCACCGGAGCCGTTATATCTATTTCTTTCCCACTGACAGGGTGAATGAACTTAATTCGCCGAGCTATCAATGAGATACCTCCATCCGGATTGCTTCTTTTGGCTCCATATTTGAGATCTCCTTTGATTGGGCAGCCGATAGAAGCAAGTTGAACTCTTATCTGATGTTTACGCCCAGTTTCCAGATTAATTTCAAGCAGATTATAATTTGTGCCTTGCGCAATGAGCTTATATGATAAAGCCGCTTGTTTTGATTCCGGTACCGGGGTGGAATAGAAATAGCTCTTATTCGTTTTTTCTATAGATTTGATGTATCCCTGAATCCTTGCCTGCGGTTCAGGCGGCATTCCAGAAGTGACAGCCCAGTATGTTTTCTGAACCTCACCTTTACGGAACATCTCATTCAGGCGTGTAAGAGCTTTTGATGTTTTGGCAAATACTACCAAACCGCTCACCGGTCGGTCGAGTCGATGAACAACTCCACAAAAAACATTACCCGGTTTGGAATATTTTTCCTTAATGTATTGTCTGACAATGTCCACAAGAGGGGAGTCACCTGTTTTTTCACCTTGCACTATTTCCCCAATAGCTTTGTTTACAATAATAATGTGATTATCCTCGTAAACGACTTGCATTATCGGTTTTCAGATTTTGATTTTGACAGATTGTCCGGCAGAACGCACAACGTAAATACCCTTGCGGAGCGGACCAGCTGAGACTGTTCCGTCTGCAGGAATGACAGAATGGAAAACACATTTACCGGAGATGTCAAAAATACTTATTAACTCCGAAGGTTTTAGTCCGGTTATAATAATTGATGAGCCGTCAATCTGAGTAGAGAAACGACTGGAAGTTATATCCTCAATAGCGTTATATCCGGGATCCTGTTCATAAGCCGGCTCCAGAACGATAATGTTGCAACCCTCAAATACAGTTGGTTTAGCGGCAGCTCTCGCAATAATGTGGGTTGTGCCTTTAACATTTCCAAAAACCATCCCTTCCTGGGTAATGGTAGCGACGGAATCATTATCCACACTCCATATAATTTCCTGACGCGCCCCTGCAGGAAGAACTCTGGCAACAATCTGCACGCTGTCTCCTATATTAACGTTTACACCGGTATAGTTTAATACAACTCTAACCGGATCGGCGTAATCCACTGTAACGCTGCAAGATGCTTTTACAGTTCCGGCAATTCCTGTTATAGTGGTTTCGCCAATTCCAACAGCAGTGATATTACCTTCAGAATCAACCTTAGCAATTTCCTCATCAGCGCTGACCCAATCAGCTTTCTGCTCAGCCCCAGCCGGCTCAACAGTGAACTGAATGCGGGTTACATCTCCAATCTTCATGTCAATATTCTGAGTAGAAATAGACATATCAGTGGGTAATGAATAGTCAACGTAAAGCTCTTTAGTGCCGACAATACTTTTATCGTTAGTACTCATTGCCGAAATTATTACTTTACCGACAGAGAGGCATTCAATATCTCCAGTTTGAGTTATAGTCGCTACCTTATTATCGCTTGAAAACCACTGAACACTTTGTGCAGCAAAAGGGTAGGGGTTGACAGTAGCTTTGATATTAGCGAGGTCACCTATTCTGAGAGTGTCCGATACTATTTCAAGGTCAATGGACGTGGGTTTAGCATAATAGACATTAACCGAGTATGAAGAATAAATATCGGGATCAACATCAGAAGAAGCTCTAAATACGACCGTTCCAACAGTTTTAGGTGTGATTATTCCTTCCTTACTAATAGTGGCTATCTTTTCATTGCTTGATGACCATGTGAATTGCTGCAAAGCTCCGGCAGGTAGCACCTGAGCTTTAAGCTCTAACTCAGTTCCGAGCGCCAGTTTATTATCTTGAGATGAAATTTTTATACCGGTAGGCGTATCAAAATCAACCGCAACCTCGCAAGTTTGAGTAAATGTATTGTATTGAAATTCAGTAGATGCAGTAATGAAAGCAGTGCCTTTTCCAACAGCGGAGACAGTGCCATTATCATTAACAGTAGCAACCTGAGTGTTTGAACTTGACCATTTATTGATATAGTCATTACCGGAGGGTAATACGCCCATGAACTCCTGACCGGATAATGTCGCTTGAATATTCTGGGTGGTTTTCAGCGGCAAAGAAATAATTTTAGGCATTTCCGAGGTTATGCCTGCTGATGAACGGAGCTTGATGGTGTAAGTGAGAGGAACGAGGGGCTCAAAAGTGTTATTGGAGTTACCCCAAGCATTACTCTGTTCATATTCCTCAATAAGATCGCTGTCAACATATATTGTGGCATCCGATATGAGGGATTTGTTTGACTCAATGACAGCCGGAGCTTTAATGATAACTTCCTTAAGTTCCGTACACCCCGAGAATATTCCACTGCCCAATGTTGTCAAGTCATTGCCAAGTATAATACGTTGGAGTGATGAGCAATCAGAAAAAGCATCCGCTCCAACTTCCAGAACTTTGTTCGGGATAGTAACAGTAGTGAGTTTGGAACAACCTTTGAATGCGTTTGCAGCGATGGATGTGACTTCAGGTCCGATCAACATAGTTTCAACCTGGTTGTTTGAAACCTCTTTGGTGGATAAGAGATTTCTACATCCTCTGAATGCCGCTTCAGGAATGACTGCAAGAGATAATCCCGGTGTGTAAATTGAACGAAGCCTGGTGCAGTTCTCAAAACAATATTTACCAATAGTCAAAACATTCTTAGGAATATACAGTTTAATAATGGCGGCTCCCTGAAATGCACCGTCACCTATATTAACAATAGAAGATCCTATAACAACCTCTGTGAAAGTTGAATTAGCAAAGGCATATTGCTCAATTTTTTCCACATCATATTCGGTATCATTATATGTTACCTTAGTCGGAATCTCCAGTCGCATTGGCTGTGTAGTAACATCTTCGGCAAAGCCAGTTATTCCCAATTTATTGTCCTCGAGAATTTTATACGAGAGCTCACCGACAGTGAAATCCGGAACCACTGTCTGTGTCTGACCGAAAGCCATAGAGCATGTAAAGAATGCTATTACGGCAATTATATAGTTGCAAAAACTTTTTTCCATTCCTGTAGGGTGAAAAATTAATAATGCAAAATATATACTTTTCGCTGTTTCACAAAATAATAGCTGCTTAAATG
>JAIDQW010000468.1 GCA_029062075.1 Paramuribaculum sp. | reverse complement strand
CCGGATACAACCGGTGAAACTCAACTCCCACAACCCTCACAGGCTGCTCCAACGGGCAGCCTGTTTTATTTATATACCTAAATATAAAGCATAAAGTTGTGAAAGATTGCATATTATTGCAATTTTATGATTACCTTTGCGCAAACTATGTCAAACAACATTGTTTTCCGATAGAAAAGATATGATAAAGTTGGCGCTTGAAAAGGTGATGTCTCATGATTTGTCTGAGCTTTGGACAATCCTCTCTCCCGATGAGAAAAGGAAAATCACTGACAATTTCAAGATTCACAATCTCAATAAGAATCAGATAATATATGCCGAAAAGGAGGAGCCTGAATTTTTGTGGTGCCTTCTCAAAGGCAAAGCCAAATTATATAAGGACGGAGTTGGCGGTCGTCAGCAGATTACACGCCTGATTCGCCCGGTGCAATATTTCGGCTACAGAGCATATTTTGCTCAGGAAGTGTATGTACATACAGCAGCGACCATTGAGCCGAGTACTCTTGGCTCACTCCCCATGAAGGTTGTTGAAGAGATGATTGACGGCAACCGCCGCCTCGCCTGGTTTTTTATCCATGAGCTCAGCCGTAATCTCGGAAGTGCCGACACAAGAATTGTCAACCTTACCCAGAAGCATATCCGCGGAAGGCTCGCCGAGGCACTTATTGTGCTGAAAGACAATTACGGCTATGAGGATGACGGCACTACCCTACGCATATATATGGGTCGTGAAGATCTTGCCAACCTTTCAAACATGACTACCAGCAATGCGATCCGTACACTCACGAGCTTTGTAAATGAGCATATACTGATTGTTGACGGAAGAACTATAAAAATTATCGACGAGCCGACTCTCCGCAAAATCAGCAAGTACGGATAATGTGGATTCTGCTTGCCGTCGGATCAGCATTGTGCCTTGGCGTTTATGACATTATGAAGAAAATGTCAGTGCGAGGCAATAATGTTCTTATAGTTCTGCTGCTCAACACCATTTTCGGTACCATTCTTATGCTTCCGGCAATAACGCCCGGAATCACAGAAGGCAATTTCGGCTTTGGCAATGATTTGATCGGTCACCTGCGTATATTTATCAAAGCCGGTATAGTACTAAGTTCCTGGATTTTAGGATATTTTGCCATTAAACATCTTCCCCTAACCATTCAGGGTCCTATAAATGCGAGCCGTCCTGTAATGGTTCTTGTCGGCGCGGTACTTATATTCGGCGAGACACTTAACCTGATTCAATGGATTGGCATCATCATTGGTTTTGTATCACTGTTTCTTATCTCCCGTGCCGGTGCGGGCGACGGATTTTCTCTGAGATCATCCAAATGGATATGGATGAGTATAGGAGCCGCTGCCTTGGGTGCCGTAAGCGGTTTGTATGACAAATACCTGCTCGCTCTTTACAAGCCGCTGGATGTGCAGGGATGGTACTCATTGTATCAGTGCCTTCTTATGACTCTGACCATCTTCATTTTGCGCAAAACGAGTCCAAATGCCGCCGGAGTATCTACAAAATTTGTCTGGCGGTGGAGTATTCCCCTCATCTCTTTATTTCTCACCATAGCCGATCTCGCTTATTTCTATTCCCTCTCGCTTGACGGCTCGATGATTTCTGTTGTGTCGATGATAAGGCGCGGAAGCGTAATCGTGCCGTTTATTTTTGGAGCTACTGTTCTACGTGAGGGCAATCTTAAAGCTAAGACCGCAGACCTTGTCTTACTTATAGTAAGCCTTTGCCTTCTTATAACCGGCAGCGGAAAATAAAAAAGTCTCCACTGTACTGTAAACTTTCATCTTTTTCGTGAAAAGTTTATAGTATAATAGAAACTTTCAATAACAGGCTTATGATTTGATTATAGGAGAGTAAATAAAAATCGGGTGGACCTGAACGGTTCACCCGATTTAAATGTATGACGGTAATGGGTTTAGTCAGCAATCACCTCAAATTCGGCACCGCTCGCATAGTCGCGGCCGTCCTGAGCATTGAGGGTCATGAATCTGATATATCTGCCTTTAACCGGAGCTTTGAACTGTACTTCCTGGAGGTTGCTGCCTTTGAAGGAACCTTTGGCAACAGGCTCTCCCCAGTTTTCGGTGCTGTCGCTAACATATATCTCATAGTCCTTGACATTACCTGTGCGGTTGCCGTCCTGACGAGGCAGATAGCGGACACCTTTTATGTTCTTGGTTTCTCCGGCATCGAAGTCAACCCAGTGAGGATACCCAGCCACTGTTACAGAGTACATGGTGTGCCAGATTGAAGAAGGATCTCCGTCGGTGAGATTTTCTCCTTCGCCATAATCAGGCTCAAAGCTGCTGGCGTGGATTACCTCTGTCTTGACTGTCTCAATCTTGGAGAATTTTGCCTTAGCCTGAAGAGCGGGCATTGATTTGATCCAAGCGGTGATAGTGCCCTCAGCCTTCATTTCAAAAGGACCGGTGTAAACCGATGCCTTCTTGGCTCCGTTAACCTTGTAGAGAATAGTAGCAGTTGAATCAGGATAATTGATTGAAACCATTCCGGCGCGAGAGCGTGTGATGCTTATAGGCTGAACACCAGCTCCCTTGACAGCGGCTTTTTCATCAATATTTGTTTTATCAACCGGGCGGATAATCACCGAGAAGCGGTGCTCGCCAGCCTTGACTCTGTCAGGGTCAAGCGGACCACCCTGACCGCAGCTTGCTCCTCCGAGACCGGTTACACCGAGGTCAAGATGAAGAACATTGCTGTTATCCTTAGGCAATTTGTAGGGGTGATCTGCAAGGAACAGCTCCATTTCGGTGTAAGGTATAGCGGTTGCTGACATCAAATCAGGTGCGATAAACACAGCGCCTGAATTACCATCGGTCAGCGCAGCCCATCTGACTTCCTCACGGTTGCCGTTGCTCTGCGGGCGTGTGTAGTCGGTGAAGTTATCCGCTACCTTGGAGGTATATCTGCCAACAAACTGACCTGTCTTACGGTCATTATAGTTCTCGACGGGACCACGACCATAATATGTGAATGAGTCAAAGCTGTCCGGAACAGACACTGAGTAACCGAGACGAGGCAGAATCACAGCGGGGTTATTTGAATTTATAACCGAGTTGAGCTCGATAGTGCCATCGGGATAAATGGTGTAAACCTGATTGGTAATGAATTTGAAGTCATTTTCGGTGAAAGGTGTGCTGTCGGTTTCGTCAATTGAGTAAGTACCACGCGAGTTGCCGTTGCCACCCTTCATCTTGCCTCCGTTAGGAGCCTGCGACTCTACGGTGAAGCTTACAATCCTGGTACCATCAGGACCGTCGAACCATTCAGCGTTAGTCACCTTATGCTTAAGGTTATATAATCCGTTTGTGAACCACTGACCATAAACCCATGCATCATTATTTAGATATGCGCGGAAAGCGTCAAGAGCAAGTTCACTTCCGGGTGCGATTATCTGTTTACCATTGTAAGTCAATCCATTGAGAGCACCGGTTGCAGGATTGAAAGTTGCCTTGAATCCGTCTCCTGTAACTGTAATCAAGGAATCTGTCACCGCGGTATTTAGTTTGGTGCCTGTTGCAGCGATTGCCGGAACCTGACGGGGTCCTGACACGGCAAGCTGCTCGTTCATCTGCTCATATCCTGCCTCAGCCCAGGGTTTATCATTGGCGAGCTTAAACGATATATTCACAAACACCTCATCCTCAGGACTAACCTTGGAGAGGTCATAAGGAATAGTGTATTGCATAGACTCGCGCGGTCCAAGCGGCATTTTTGGGCCTTTAAGGAAATCACCTTTCTGAACAGGCACTCCATTCTGAATGAGCTCCCAGCTAACGGTGTAGTCATTCATCGGCTCGAAATAGTTCTTATTGAAAATCTCAATAAGACCCTTTGACATATCCACCGGTTTGACAGCCACATTCTGATAAACTTTCTTAACCTCAAAATACTGAGGCTTCGGACTCATATCACCGAAAATGATACCGTTCATCACAAACTGACCATCTGAGGGATTTTCACCGAAGTCGCCGCCGAAAGCAAGATATTTGTCACCGGTCTGAGCGTCATAGTTATAAAGCGACTGGTCAATCCAGTCCCAGATAGCACCACCCATAAAGAAGTTGGTGCTCTCGATTGCATCCCAGTAGTCAACAAGATTACCCACAGCATTGCCCATTGAGTGAGCATATTCGCTGATGTGGAAGGGATATTTGATATTCATATTTCCCTTAACAGCCTCACGGGTCCATGCAATAGAGGGATACTGGTTGGAACCCATGTCAACAATATTGTTATTACGTTCATACTGAACAGGGCGACTGGTGTCAAACGCCTTGATAGCAGCGTAAGATGTTTCAAAATTCTTACCGGGACCGGCTTCGTTGCCAAGCGACCATATTACGACTGAGGGACTGTTTACTGTAGAGTGAACAAGCTCCATGTCTCTTGCCACATGGGCGTTTTCCCATTCCGGCACATGAGAGAGAGACGCTTTACCATAATAGTATTCGTGAGACTCAAGGTTAGCCTCATCTTCGAGATAAATACCATATTTATCAGCAAGATAATACCAATATGGCGCATCCGGATAGTGAGAGTTACGCACATGGTTGATGTTTGCGCGCTTCATCATCATCACCTCTTTCTCCATCCAGTCTCGGCTAACGGCATGACCAACAGATGGATTAGTTTCATGACGGTTAACTCCTTTCAGTTTTACCGGCTTGCCGTTTACATAGAAGTATCTACCGGCTATTCCGAATTCATCTTCGTTGGCAGGGGTATCTTTAATCTCAACCTTTCTGAATCCGACATAAGCCGATACTGTTTCAAGGACATTTCCTTTCTTATCCACCAGCTGTCCGATAAGAGTGTAACGCCAGGGCGCTTCCGCACTCCATTTGTTTGGATTGTCAAGCTTGAGAGTGGTTTTAACCTCGGCTTCTCCACCTTTAAGCACATTGAATGCTGAAGATGATATTTCCGCTCCGGCGACCTTCTCATTTTCATCGCTGTACAGCTTGTTGGCATACAGAGAATATACCATCCTGCAATCTTTCACATCCTTCTTGGTGAAGTTTCGGAGTGATGCGGTGATATCAAGTGCGCCATTTGTATAATTGTCGGTGAGATCCGGGATAACCACAAGGTCACGCACCTGTACCGGCGAGGTTGAATAAAGGGCTACCGTACGGAAAATTCCGGGAAGACGGAACATATCCTGAGCCTCAAGGAAAGAGCCGTCAGAGTTTCTGTAAACCTCTACCGCCACCATATTCTCACCCTTTACAAGATACTTTGTGATATCAAAACGGGCGGCATTACGCGAGTTCTTGCTGAAACCTACATATTTGCCGTTTATCCAGATATAGAAGAATGAATCGACACCATCCAACGAGATATTCACCTCTCTGCCGTTCCATGAATCGGGCACGGTGAAGTTTCTGCGATAAGCTCCCACCTCGTTACGGAAATTGTATGTAGTCCAATTTTCCGGGGGAGTTCTCATCACACCTCCGCGCCAGTCGTCAACAGCCACTTTAGGGTAGAAAATCCCCGGCTGAGGAACATAAATCGGGTTACCGGACTTCTGGGACCCGGCTTTCGGCAG
>JAIDQW010000467.1 GCA_029062075.1 Paramuribaculum sp. | reverse complement strand
CAACGCTGTAGCCGATAGAGAAAAGGAACATCATGAAGAAGAACATTTTCAGCGGACCGGATACAGGTATGACAAGCTGTCCGACAAGCACACCCACAAGAAGTACGGAGGTTACACTTCCGAGCGAGAAACTGCCAAAACGGATGTTCCCTATGAAGAAGCCTATTCCCACAGTGAGAAAAACAGCGAGTGCAGGATATGATCTGAGTATATCAATAAATGAATCAATCATAATGTGAAATCGTTGTGATGCATGCAAAGAGCTATCTACATAATTTAACTGCGAAAATATTAAATAGTTCTCATATTTATTACCTTTGTGGCATGGCAAAACAAGATTATATACAGAAAAACAGGGAGTGGCTTCAGGAAAAAAGCTCGGAGCCGGGTGTGAAGCGGCTTGACAAGGGCATATTATATAAGGTGATAAAGAGCGGTAAGACGGGAGGAGCACACCCGAACCGCAGTAGCGTTGTCACTGCTCATTATGTTGGTAAAACAATAAACGGAAAGACTTTTGACAGCAGTCGTGGCGGGGTTGCTCCCGCTTTCAGGCTCAGAGACCTGATTCCCGGCTGGATAATAGCTCTTCAACAGATGGTACCAGGTGACAAGTGGGAAATTTACATACCTGCCGAGCAAGGGTATGGCAGAATGAACCAGCCGGGTATTCCCGGAGGCTCGACTCTTGTTTTTGAAATAGAGCTTATCGGTATCGGCTGATAGCCGGCTATAAACTTTTCTGGAATGCAATCCGTGGAGTTCCGTCGCTGATATAGATTATGCCACAGCGGTGAAATCCTATCCGTTCGAGTGCTTTGAGCATGGTTCGATTGGATTCGTGCGTGTCAACGCGGATATTAGAGGTCAGATTAAAGGCGAAATCCACACATTGCTGCACTACGTTGGCTGCAAACCCGTCAGATGCCAGCCTGTGAATGGTGAAATATGCATCGTTGTTGAGCCATTGACCGTTCTCTATAAATGAATAAGTGGGGTCATTGCCCGGAATCAGACTGAAAACAAAGTGTATATCTCCCTCGTCGACGTATCAATAAAAAAAATAACCGTCAGAAATGTCTTTTTCAATAATTGAAATGTCCGGATATGAGCCTGTCCACTGAACGAAGTTTCCTTGTGCC
>JAIDQW010000466.1 GCA_029062075.1 Paramuribaculum sp. | reverse complement strand
ATCACATACTATCCCGATGGCGGCAAAAAGACACACACTAAATGGGTCGCAATTCAGAAAGGTACTCCGGTCGATTTGGATCAGCCTCACGCGGCTGATGCTGAATCCCTTTTCTTCTTCGAAAACTGCCAGGGTGATAAAACCGGTATGGGATTATCTTTCAATAAGGAGATGAATGCCAAAGAGATGGCGGAGAATGACTATCTGCCTACCGGCGGAAATCCTGATGGGCACCCTGATTATGTTGACTATAAGGACAAAGTTAAGTACGGTACCTTTATTGAAGTTGAAGCCTGGTACAACTCTGTAAATGAGGAGAAACTATCATCCGGACCTATCAGATACAGGTTCATGCTTGGTAAAAATACTACCTATAACTATGATGCGGAGCGCAACTATCACTATAAGTTGACTCTGAAGTTCAAGGGATGGGCTAATGAACCGGACTGGCACATTGACTACGAAGAACCCAAACATGGCATTATCCTCCCGGAAGAATACTTTATTTCATACCTGTACAAACAGACAATGAATTTACCTGTCCGTCTGACTAATGCTGACGGAATAAAATACCTCAGGGCTGAGATTGTAGAAAACAACTGGGCGCCTTACGACCCCACTCAGCCTGATGAGGTGCCGGCTACTCCTACCTATAATATTTACAATTACGATGAGTTTACCTGGTATAGAGATGCTTGGAAGCAATTTAAAGAGCAATATAATGATTGGGATAAATATCGCGGTAATGCAAACTTTTTAGGTTTCCTCGCTTTAAGAGCTACCACAAATACGATGATTGGTGATGAAACCACCAACTATGGTACGGAAGCTATGACGGAAATAGAAAATTATTATTGCAGCAATAATAAGTGGTGGGCGGAATATGATATAACAAAATCCGGAGAGGATATTGAGATTGCTCCCGGAACAGACAATGGAACTTACTCTGTTAAAAGAGATGGTTCTGACGTTATCGTTCAGGTGCCTATGTGGACTCGTGCCAAAAACCTCGTTCAGATGTCCGGATTCACCGGAAACAATCCTTATAATGCTTACAGACGCAAAGCTGTTGTGAGATTCTATGCTTTTGATGAAAATAGAAATCCGGTCTATTTTGAGGATATTCAGGGTAATAAGCGTGAATACGACGAAATACCAATTTATCAGGTTCGCCGTATAGTAAATCCTAAGGCTATATGGAGAGCTGCCGACAATGATGATGAGTTCGATATTGACTTGAGTGTTCTTTGGGTGGCTAATACAAATGAGTTTACATCTCTTACCTCTTCTTCAGGACCGTGGAGAGCTTCTATCATGACGAGCGGTACCTCAAAGGGTGGTGAAGAAGCATGGTTTACCCTGACAGGAAACGGCAGAACAGTTACTAAAGTGTGCGATGACAATACCGCTAACAGCAGTAATTATATCGAGGGTTCAGGTGGCTCATATATGAGATTCACATATAAGCCGAATGGCACAATCGGGGCTGATCAGGCTCGATATGGTATTATCAAGATTGAGTACATGAACTATACCTGTGTGCATCTCATTCTGGTCCGCCAGGGCTATGATGCCCGCACACGCTTAGGTTCAAAGGATTGGAGCTGCTATAATGTTTACGCCATGAACGGCAAAAATGTTAATGGTGACCCGCAGAGGCGTGACCAGGTTGGAAGCAATATGAATGTTATTACAACAGCCAGCCCGTTATCTATTGGCACCATGTACAAGCGTGCTAATTATGAGGATGGTGTTATGGAAGTCAATAATAAGGAATATGGCTTGTATTATCCGATTTACAATACACCTCTGCAGCTGATTAAGC
This sequence comes from Paramuribaculum sp., assembly GCA_029062075.1. GTDB lineage: Bacteria > Bacteroidota > Bacteroidia > Bacteroidales > Muribaculaceae > Paramuribaculum. The sequence continues at coordinate 3,857 of JAIDQW010000466.1, read as the reverse complement.
TTAATGATAATGGCACAACTTCAACATTTACTAAGAAATGGAGTGCGATGCCCGCGTTTGGAACAATGAATTATGCCGGCACTCAAAGCAGGCTTGAAGCCAATTACAGTTGGGCGGAGACATATACAGCTATAGACCGTAATAATCAGAAATTCACTATTCCATCTTATGATGACTTTACCGAGTTGATGAATTTGGAACAGGGTTTTGGTGTTGTTTATGCTGATGGTGCTACTGCAACCGCCGATTATATAGATCAGGCTTATACATATTATGATACTGATAATAAAGGGTCAAGAACAACTACCAATCAGGGTATGAGAGGTTGTGTAATTTATGACCCCGATAATGGTAATCAGATCTTCTTCCCTCTGGGAGTGGACGGTCAGGCAAGAAGAGCACGTCAGATTTCGGCTGTAGGTAGTGCCACATTCCCTGATTTGCCGGGAACTGGAACTTCTGCAACTGGAAATCAGATGAGAGGTGCGTTGTCATATAGCGGAGTTTTTGGAGTTTTAAGAGGAGGCGACAATATTTATCGACCGGTTGTATATAACCTGTATAGAAACCAGGGAGCGATTTATTGGTTTATACTACCGGAGAAGGGAGGTCATAAACCGACCGGTCATTATAGCTACTCATGGGATATGAATTATTATTCGTTTGACTTCAGCTCTTTTGACGATGCAACATTGGGTTATGGCGATGCAGCACAGGCTTCGGATGCATTGCCCATTCGCTTGATCTACAAGAACTAAAAATAGACTATCTTAGTTGAACATACTTGGTAAACCAGACCTGATTTCGGGTGCTCCCTCATAGGGGTGCCCGAATTTTTTACATATACTTCAAAAAAACAATTCTGGTATTAAACCTTTTCCAAACTACACCGTCTATAACTTTGGATGTTGAAAATTAATACCGATCATATATGACTCACAAAAAACTGGCTGGTGCGTTATGCGCCTTTCTGTGTGCCGTTTCAGCGATGGCTTACAACATTAGGGGAGTTATTGCAGACCCTGATGGAGAACTCCTGCCGGGTGCGACTGTCAAACTCCTCGCAGCACGAGATTCCGCACTTGTGCAAGGTGCGAAAACAAACACCAAAGGTGTTTTCAATTTCACCGGAGTTGCTAATGGAAAGTATATTGTTCAGACTATCTATCTCGGATATGCCACCAACAATCACGATATTACAGTTAAGGGACAAAGTGTCAACCTTGACACTATCGTACTCTCTGAAAGTGCACTTGAGCTCGCGGAGGTCGTAGTTAAAGGGGTTCAGACCGAAATCAAGGTCATGGAGGACACCGTTGAGTATAATGCAGGCTCCTACAAAACTCAGCCTAATGCAGTGGTGGAAGATCTTCTGAAGCGTCTCCCGGGAGTGGAGGTGGACTCTGAAGGCAAGATTACAGCCAACGGTAAGGAGGTCAAGAAAATTCTTGTGGATGGTAAGGAGTTTTTCAGCGATGACCCGCAGGTGGCATCCAAAAACCTTCCGGTGGAAATGGTGGACAAACTCCAGGTAGTTGACCGTAAGAGCGACCTCGCCCGCCTTACCGGAGTGGATGACGGAGAAGATGAAACCGTCATTAACCTCACTGTTAAAAAGGGTATGAAAAACGGATGGTTTGGAAATGCAGAGGCTGGCTACGGTACTGATGACCGCTATAATGCCAATTTCAATGTCAACCGTTTCTGGAATGAGAATCAGATCACCTTCCTCGGTAATTTCAACAATGTCAACCAGCTCGGATTCACCGATGGCAACGGTGCCCGGTTCCGCCGTTTCGGAGGTAACAACGGTATTACCACCTCACAGGCATTCGGCGTCAATTTCAATGTAGGAAACAAGGAAATTTTCAGAGCCGGAGGTAACCTTATGTACAGTCACACCGACCGTAATTCTATCACTGATACGGAGCGAGAATATGTGCTCAGTAACCAGTTCGCATCTATTGATAAGTATTCGCGTGACAAGGGTCACAATATCCGTGGTGACTTCCGCATCGAATGGAAACCTGACTCTTTCAACACTCTTGAAGTTCGTCCAAGAATTTCATATAACATCAATGATTCATATAGTATTGACTCAACATTCACATTTTCTGCCGATGAACTTCGCTCGGCTATAAGCCGTAGCTTAAATGACGCTTCCTCTAATGGTAAGTCACTTGAATTCGGAACCGGACTTATCTATAACCACAAGTTCCGAAGCAAGCGAGGACGCTCGTTCTCTGTTAACTTGAACTACAGTCACTCAAACGTCAAGGAAAAGGAAAATTCCTACTCAAAGAATATTTTTTATCTTTTCAACGACTCTACGGATATTTACGACCAATATACCGATAATCATACGTGGAATGACAATGCCTCTGCACGACTCACATGGACAGAACCGCTCGGGGATGTGGCAAACGGTCGCTTCCTGAAGTTCGCTTACCGCGCGAACTATCGCTGGAACAATGCCGACAAGCTTGTGTATGACGCCACTCTTCTTGATCCACTCGGCGAAGTTGTCAACTATGTGGATAGTGCTATTATTGACAATCTCAGCAACCGGTTCAGAAATGATTATTTCAATCAGGATGTGAGAATCAGCTTCCAGCAGGTAACCAAGTCGCTCAATCTTGAGGTTGGTATGTCATTCGTACCGCAGATGTCAAAAAGCATAGACCTTATTAACTCCGAAAGAAATATTCCGGAGAGGTGGGTGCTCAATTTCGCTCCGTTTGTGAATTATCGCCAAAGATTCTCAAAAACGCGGTCGCTGAATATAAGATATAACGGCAGATCATCCCAGCCCTCTATATCACAGTTGCAGCCCGTGCCGGATATGTCAAATCCCATGAATATTATTTACGGTAATCCCGACCTGAAGCCGACTTTCACCCACAATATGATGCTCCGCTTCCAGGATTTCAACATGCAGAGTCAGCGATCCATAATGCTGATGGCAAATGCCTCTGTTGTTCAGAATTCAATCATTTCAACTGTTCAGAGAAACGAGCTGACCGGTGCTCAGGAAACCAGATACAGAAACACTAACGGTATATGGAACGCTATGGTTGCCAATATGATTTCAATGCCGTTCCGCAATAAATACTGGCAGTTCTCAAACAGCATTTTCGCCAATTACAGCCACGGTGTAGGCTTTATCAGCATTGATGATAAAGCCGGACTGCAGAGAAACAATAGCGATGCTCTCAGGCTCAATCTCTCTCCCGGAATATCATTCCGCCCTGAAAACTTTGAGTTTGAGCTCCGTCCACGTTACGGACTCCAGACTACTCACAATAGTCTCAGTTCACATTCAGGCTCCAATAGCCGAAACAATCTCACCAATCAGACTGTGCATTCTTATGGCGGTTCATTCTCCGCTTACTACCGTACTCCCATTGATGTTATATTGACGAGCGATGTAACCTACACGGCTACAAGTGGTTATGCTAACGGTTACGACAAAAATGAATGGATTTGGAATGCGGCGATATCTTATGAAACTCTCCGCGACAAATCGCTCACATTAGCCGTCAAAGCTTGTGACCTTCTCGATCAACGGAATAACATTAATCGAACAACTTCTGCGTTATATACAGATGATATAAAATACAACACATTGTCGCGCTACTTCATGTTCTCTGTAAGCTACCGATTCAACACATTCGGCAAGGGCAAGCAGCCCCAAGGCAGAAATATGGGTCCCGGTGGACCCGGCGGACCTCACGGAGGCAGAATGGGGGGCGGCAGACCTCCAATGTAAAATACACGATTCAATTATACAGCAGCCCGGACTTGACACCAAGCCCGGGCTACTTTTTTAAGATTTATAAATCTTATAAGACTTATAA